>NZ_JBEZJP010000004.1:0-66795 GCF_040653175.1 Actinomadura sp. NPDC048032 | reverse complement strand
GCCGCCGAGAGCCGCTCCGGGGACCTGGCCGCCACGCCGACGGTGTGGCCGAGGGCGCCGAGCCCGAGACGAGCGTCCGGGCGACCGCGTCCGGGACCTCCGCGTAGGACGCGAACCGCATGGTGAACACCCCGCGGCCCGACGTCATGCCGCGCAGGTGCCCGACGTAGCCGAACATCTCCGACAGCGGGACGAGGGCGTGCACGATCCGGGCGCCGGCGCGCTCGCCGGTCCCCTCGATCCGCCCGCGGCGGGCGTTCAGGTCGCCGATCACCGGGCCCAGGTGCTCCTCGGGGGCGGTGACCTCGACGGTCATCACCGGTTCGAGCAGCACGGGCGACGCGCGCCGGACCGCCTCCCCGAACGCCAGCGAACCGGCGATCTTGAAGGCGAGCTCGGACGAGTCGACGGGGTGGAAGTCGCCGTCCAGCAGCGTGACCCGCACGCCCGTCATCTCGTACCCGGCGAGGACGCCGAAGCGCATCGCCTCCTGGCAGCCCGCGTCCACCGAGGGGACGAACTCCTTCGGGATCCGCCCGCCGGTGACCCGGTTGACGAACTCGTACCCGTCCTCGATGGGCTCGACGGCGATCTGCACCTTCGCGTACTGGCCCTTGCCTCCCGTCTGCTTGCGGTGGGTCAGGTCGACCCGGTCCACGGCCCTGCGGATCGTCTCGCGGTAGGCCACGCGCGGCCGGCCGACGTTGGCCTCGACGTGGAAATCCTCCCGCATGCGGTCGATGAGGATCTCCAGGTGGAGCTCGCCCATGCCGCCGATGACGGTCTGCCCCTCCTCGTCGTGGACCTGGAACGACGGGTCCTCCTCCGAGAGCCGCTGGATCGCGGCGCCCAGCTTCTCCCGGTCGGCCTTGGACCGCGGCTCGATCGCGACCTCGATGACCGGCGCCGGGAAGTCCATGGACTCCAGGACCACCGGGCGCGCCTCGTCGCAGAGCGTCTCGCCGGTGGTGGTCTGCTTGAGCCCCATCACCGCGACGATGTCGCCCGCGCCCGCCGAGGCGATCTCCTCGCGCACGTCGGCGTGCATGCGGTAGAGCTTGCCGATCCGCTCCTTGCGCGCCTTGACGCTGTTGAGGACGCTCGCGCCCGCCGTCAGCCGCCCGGTGTAGATCCGGACGAAGGTGAGCCGCCCCAGGTACCGGTCACTCACGATCTTGAACGCGAGCGCGGAGAGCGGGGTCCGCTCCAGGGCGTCCCCGACCTCCGGCGGCGCGACGTCGAGCGGCGACGGCAGGTACCGCACCACCGCGTCCAGCAGGGGTTCGACGCCCTTGTTGCGGAACGCGCTGCCGCACAGCACCGGGGTCGCCTCGGAGGCGACCGTGAGCCGGCGGATCGCCGCGTGCAGCTGCTCCGGCGACGGCTCCGCACCGCCCACGTACAGCTCCATGAGCCGCTCGTCGCGCTCGGCGACCGTCTCGACGAGCCTGCCGCGCCATCGGCGGACGTCCTCGGCCATGCCGGACGGGACGTCCACGACGGCGTGCCGGCCCTCCGGCCAGACGTGCGCCCGCCCGGAGACGAGGTCGACGACGCCCGCGAATTCGGACTCCGCGCCGATCGGCAGCTGCACGACCAGCGGGACGGCGCCCAGCCGCTCGCCGATCATGTCGGCGCAGCGGAGGAAGTCGGCCCCGGCGCGGTCGAGCTTGTTGACGAAGCAGATCCGCGGCACGCCGTAGCGGTCGGCCTGGCGCCACACCGTCTCCGACTGCGGCTCGACGCCCGCCACGCCGTCGAACACGGCCACGGCGCCGTCGAGGACGCGCAGGCACCGTTCGACCTCGATCGTGAAGTCGACGTGGCCCGGCGTGTCGATCAGGTTGATCGTATGCTCGGCGCCGCCGGCGGCGTCCTCGACGGTCCAGCGGCAGGTCGTCGCCGCCGAGGTGATGGTGATGCCCCGGACGCGCTCCTGCTTGGTGTAGTCCAGCGCGGTGTTGCCGTCGTGGACCTCGCCGATCCGGTTCGACACACCGGTGGTGAACAGGATCCGCTCGGCGGTCGTCGTCTTGCCGGCGTCGATGTGCGCCATGATCCCGATGTTGCGAACCTTGGTCAGAGCGAAGGCTGTGGTTGTTGTCATCGGGAATCCTCCTGGTTCTCTCTGATGACGACCGCCGCCGGACAAGATCGTGCCGTGCGGCAGGCCGACCGTAACGGCGGAGGGAGGACCGGCGCGACGGGTTTTCCGGCTAGGACGCGATCTCGCCGAGGGTCTCGATGACGCTGCGCAGGTGCGCGCGGGCGGCCTGCTCGGCGGCGGCCGGGTCGTGGGCGGCGATCGCGTCGATGATGGCGAGGTGCTGCGGGAGGGAGACCTGGGGGCGTCCCGGGTGCATGGCCAGCTTGAACTGGTGCCGGACGTTCTGGGCGCGCAGGCGCTCCAGGACGCCCGAGGCGGTCCGCTGCCCGCTGATCTCGCGGACGCGGCCGTGGAGGCGCTCGTTCAGCCGGGAGTAGCCGAGCACGTCCCCGGACGCGACGGCGGCGCGCATCTCCTCGCCGATCGTCCGCAGCTCGGAGACCTCGGCGGGGGCCGCGCGCTCGGCGGCCTTCGCCGCGCACAGCCCCTCGATCACCATCCGGACCTCGGAGATCTCGACGGCCTCCGCCACCGAGACGGCGCGCACCCGGGCGCCGCGGTTCTGGACGCGCTCGACCAGCCCCTCGCCCGCGAGCACGGCGAGCGCCGCGCGGACCCCGGCGCGGCTCGCCGCGAACTGCTCCGACAGGTCCGCCTCGACCAGCCGCTGGTTCGGCACGAACTCGCCGCCGAGGATCGCCTCGCGGATCGCGGCCGTCACGTCGCTCACGGAGTCTCCGGGATTGTCGCCAATTTTGGTGTGATCTAGGGTAGCGGTTCGCGGGACATCCCGGCCGCGGAGGAGGACGCATGACGGTGATCGCCGTACTGGGGCTCGGTGAGGCGGGCGGCGCGATCGCGCGCGACCTCGTGGCGGCGGGGGCGGTGGTGCGGGGGTACGACCCGGCCGTCGCCGCGTCCGGCGGGATCGTCCAGGCCCGGAGCGAGGCCGACGCCGCCGCCGGGGCCGATCTGGTGCTGAGCGTCAACAGCGCGCACGACGCGGTCGCGGCGCTCCGGGCGGGGGTCGGCGCCGCCCGTGGCGCCGTGTGGGCCGACCTGAACACCGGCTCGCCCGGGTTGAAGCGGGAGCTGGACGCGCTCGCGCGGCGGGCCGGCGCCCGGTTCGCCGATGTCGCGATCATGGCTCCGGTGCCGGGCCGCGGGCTCGGCACGCCGATGCTGGCCTGCGCGGAGGGGGCC
Organism: Actinomadura sp. NPDC048032; assembly: GCF_040653175.1. Classification (NCBI taxonomy): domain Bacteria; kingdom Bacillati; phylum Actinomycetota; class Actinomycetes; order Streptosporangiales; family Thermomonosporaceae; genus Actinomadura; species Actinomadura sp. NPDC048032. Next base: position 63,485 of record NZ_JBEZJP010000004.1, on the reverse strand, counting down.
CGGGCGGTCGCCGCGGCCCTCACCCCGCTCGGCGCCGCGATCGAGGTGATGGACGCGGAGGCGGGCGCGGCGGCCGGGCGCAAGCTGCTGCGCAGCGTGTTCTTCAAGGGGCTGGCCGGGTCGGTGGTCGAGGCGCTGGAGGCGGCGCGGGCGGCCGGCTGCGAGGACTGGCTGCGCGAGGACATCGTCGCGGAGCTGGCGGCGGCCGGGGAGCACACCGTGGACCGGCTCGTCGCCGGGACGTACCGGCACGCCGACCGCCGCGCCGCCGAGATGGAGGCCGCGGCGGCCATGCTGGACGAGCTGGGCGTCCCCCCGGCGATGGCCGCCGGGAGCCGCGACCTGCTGAGGCGGCTGTCCGCCCGCGGCGCGCGCTAGGCGCGGCCGTCGCGCAGGTCGTCGAGCAGCAGGCGGCTGAGCCGCAGCAGCTCCTTGTGCGGGTCCCACAGACCGGGGGCGTCGGTCCGCGGGCCGAGGTGGGGGCGCTCCATCTCGTCCTGCATCTTCTCGGCCTCCGCGAGCGCCGCGCCGTCCGGCACGTCGGGCAGTTCCCGGACGAGGCCGCCGAGGGTGCGGAGCACCTCCGCGTACCCGCGCAGGAAGTCCTCTCCCGGCACCACCGCCTCGTCGGCGTCCGCGAGCCGGCGCAGCGTCGCCGCGATCGACCGGCTGTAGGCCGTCGCGTGGTCGAGCATCGTCATCAGCCGCGGCGCCGGCCACTGCCCGGGGACGTCCCGCCAGCGCAGCCGGTAGCCGCGCAGCTTCGCGCGGGGATTGGCGCGCAGGCTGGCCTCCCCCTGCTCGACCGCGTACCGCGCCTGCTCCTGGACGCTCACCAGCCGGGACTCGCGCTCCTGCCACAGCGAGCTCCACTCGGCGGGCTCGACGACGTCGTCGGCGAGCGTCCCCAGCGCGTCGGCGAGGGTCTCGCGCATCTCCCGGACCGCGTACTCGCCGCGCCGCAGGTACAGCGGCGGGAAGACGGCCGCGTTCACGCCGAGCCCGACCACGAGCCCGACCGCGACGTCGGCCAGGCGCGGCAGCGTGTAGCCGACGACCCCGTGCCCGCCCAGCAGCAGCGCGAACACCGCCGTGAACGGGACCTGGGACGCCTGCGCGCCGAGCCGCCGCCATCCCGACGCCATCATGGCGAGGACGACGACGATGGCGATGCCGGCGACGTTCGGGCCGACGAACAGCCCGACGGGGATCGCGAGCGCCGCGCCGATCACGAATCCGCCCCCGTAGGCCAGGCTCTCCCGCACGGAACGCACGACCGTCGGGTACACCCCGAGCAGCGCGGCCAGGGGGGCGAAGTACGGCTGCGGTTCGCCGAACACGTACTTCGCGACCAGCCATGCCGTGACCGCCGCCAGGACGGCCTTGAGCGTCAGCTTCGCGCGCTCGTCCCAGTACCGGCGTCCCGCAAAAGGCATCAGATGCCGTCGAATCCTCCCAAAAATCACCGCATCGCGGTTCCCTCCCACCGCGCTTCGAATCATGGCCGGGCGCGCGGGAAGGCTCGGGCGGGGCCCCTACCGCGCGGTCCCGGTGAGCGAGACCACAGGGGGGTGATGTATGACACAAGACCGGTTTGCGGAAAGATGCCGGACGAGCGAGCGGAGGGAGGGGGGTCACGTGGCGGGCAGGCGCGCGACACCGACCGGCAGGTACGGCGGCCGGTCCGCGGCCGAGCGGCGCGCCGAGCGGCGCCGCCGGTTCCTGGACGCCGGGCTGGAGATGTTCGGCCGCGGCCCCGGCTACCGCGGCACCACGGTCGCGGCGCTCAGCGAGGCGGCCGGGCTGTCCACCCGCCAGTTCTACGAGGAGTTCAGCACGCTGGAGGACCTCCTCGCCGAACTGCACCTGGAGGTCAACGACGCGGCCGAGCAGGACGTCCTGGCCGCGCTGCCGTCCGTCGCGGGCCTCGGGCTCGCCGAGCGCACGGCGCACCTGTTCCGCGCCTACGCCGCAAGCATCACCGCCGACCGGGCCCGCATCCGCATCGCGTTCGTCGAGATCATCGGCGTCAGCCCCCGGCTCGACCGCCAGCGCCTCACCCGCCGCGCCCGCTGGGTCCAGTTCATCTGCGCCGAGGCCGCCGCCGCGGCCGAGCGCGGCGAGATCACCGACCGCGACTACCGGATCGCCGCGACGGCGTTCATCGGCAGCATCAACGGCCTCCTGCACGACTGGACCGCCGGCTGGGTCGAGGCCACCCTCGACGAGGTCATCGACGAGCTCGTCCTGATGCTCCTCGGCCGCCTGCACCTCCAGGACGCCCTGCCCGCGCCCGGATCTGCCTCCCTCGACCCCGGGCCGCCCGACTGATGACCGGTCGGCCGGGCCGTCAGGGGTGGGCGCGCACGGCCCGGACGTCCGTCGTGGGGGTGACCAGGCCCAGGCGGGCCCCGGTCGGGTCGGTGACCACGGAGAACCGGCAGGGTTTGAGGTCGGTGGGCGGGATGCGGACGTGGGCGCCGAGCTCGGAGGCCAGGGCCGCGGACTCGTCGCAGTCGGAGACCCAGAAGAACGGCGTCCAGTGCGAGGGGTGGCCGGGCGGCCAGTGCTCGTCCATGGAGACCATGCCGGCCACCGCCCAGTCGCCGACCTTCCAGTGGGTGTAGACGGAGTCGTAGTAGTCCCGGTCGACGGCCCTCCAGCCGAAGACCTCGCCGTAGAAGCGGCGGGCGCGCTCGATGTCGCGGGCGGCGAGCTCCACCCAGACCATCGCGGACGGCTCGTCGACGACGCCCGCGCCCTTGAGGTCGTAGGGGTACCAGAGCCCGAAGTCGGCGCCCTCCGGATCGGAGCACAGGGCCATCCGCCCCAGGTTGGCGATGTCGGTGGGCTCCACCGTCTCCAGACCGCCCGCCTCGCGCACGGCGGCGAGCGTGGCCGGGATGTCGTCGGTCCGGAAGTAGCACGTCCAGGAGGCGGCCTCCGAGTCGTCGGCGAGCGCCTGCATCCCGGCGACCTCGGGCCCCTGGACGCCGCCCAGCGTGAACATCTCGTAGTCGCCGAGGTCGCCCACGGTCAGCGTGTAGGAGTACCAGCCGAACAGCTCGCGGTAGAACCGCTCGGACCCCTCCGGGTCCGGGCTCGCGAGTTCGGCCCACGACGGGTGGCCGGGGGGGAACGCGGTCACCTCGGGCATCGGATCACCTCCGGCATCGGATCACCTCCGGCATCGCCGCGCCCCGGCGGCACGCCCTGCGGCGCGCGTTCCTCCAGGGTAGGGACGCCCGCGCAATCCCCGCCGACACGAATCCCCAAGATCACCCCAATGTTCGCGTCTCCGTCCGGGCGGGGCGGCGGGGCCGCGGTCATCCGTGCGGACGGAAGGTGAGGCGCGAGCCGGCCGCCGGGGTGAGGACGGCGAGGCGCGCCCCGCACGGATCGGTCATGACGGCGAAGCGGCCCGCCTTGATGTCGGTCGGCGGGACATGGACGACCGCCCCCAGCACGGCCGCCCGCGCCGCCGCGGCATCGCAGTCGGAGACCCAGAAGTAGGGGATCCAGTGGGGTTCGGAGTGGGCGGGCCACCACTCGGCCAGCGGCACCATGCCCGCCACGGACCACTCTCCGACCTTCCAGTTGGTGTAGTCGGGCGCGAGGTAGGAGCGGTCGACGGCCCTCCAGCCGAAGACCTCCCCGTAGAAGCGCCGGGCGCCCTCGACGTCGCGGACGGCCAGCTCCACCCAGCACATCGCGGACGGTTCGTCCACGACGCCCGCCCCCTGGAAGTCGTAGGGGTACCAGAGCGCGAAGTCGGCGCCCTCGGGGTCGGCGCAGTGGGCCATCCGCCCGAGATTGGAGATGTCGGTGGGCTCGCTCAGCTCCTGCCCGCCCATGGCGAGCACCCGGTCGAGGGCGGCCTGGACGTCGTCGGTCCGGAAGTAGCACGTCCACGTCGGCTCCATCGAGTCGTCCGCGAGCGGCTCCATGCCGGCGACCTCCGGGCCCTGGACGCCGCCGAGGGTGAAGATCGAGTAGTCGTTGAGGTCGCCCGCCAGCGTGTAGACGTCCCAGCCGAACAGGTCGCGGTAGAACCGCTGGGAGGCGCGCACGTCCGGGGTGACCAGTTCGACCCAGGCGGGGTATCCGGGGGCGTATGCGGTTACTTCGGGCATCGCCGACCCGCAAAAGTTCGCATATCCCCACGTTACGGACCGCCGCGCAATTTCCAGGGCCGCGAAGACCCAAGATCACCCCAACGTCGGCGGTGCGCCCGGCCTCGGCTCGTTTCCGACGCTCTCGACGGTCTGGAGGAGCCCCCAGACGAAGTGCGCGACGAGGACGGCGCCGTCCGGGCCCGCGATCGTCGCGTGCCACCGGCTCGGGACCTCGCCGTCCTGGTGCGCGACGGCGCCGAAGCGCGCGTCCACGTCGCCGGCGACGCAGGACCACGGGACGAGGTCGTCCACGGTGTCCAGCCGCGGGACGGGCACGCCCTCGTCCCGGACGAGCCACTCCTGCATGACGGAGCCGTCCGGCCCCATCATGATCTCGAAGCGCAGGCCCGGCCACAGGGGGAAGGGCGGCCACCAGGCCACCGCGCAGGCGACGTCGCCGATCGGGCGCTCCTCGACCGCGACCGGCGGGCCGAGGACGGCCTCGTAGCGGCGGCGGCCGCGCGGGAACGTCCGGGACCGCAGGACGCGCTGCCACCGGGCGTTGACCTCGCGCATCTCCGTGCGCGAAGCGCCGAGCGACCGGATCGCGTCCTCGACGAGGCCCGGCTGGTAGTCGGCCATGCGCCGCAGCAGCACGAGCTGGAACTCCCGCCGGGCGAACCCCTTCACCGTGCCGCTCCCCGAACCGACGGGCGGGCGGTCAGGACTTGCGGGCGCCGATGGACCTGGCGATGATCGGCCAGCTGCGGACCAGCTCGATGCGCCAGTACTTCCAGTTGTGCATGCCGGGCCCGTACAGGTGGGAGGTGACCGGCACCCCCGCCTTCCGCGCGGCGGCGACGAAGTTCTCGTTCATCGTGCCGGCGAGCTGCTCGCCGATGCGCCCCGCGTCGTGGGGCGGGGTGTCGGCCTTGTCGTAGGGGCCGGGCTGCCCGTTGCCGGACGAGACGTAGACGCCGACGCCCTTGAGCCTGGACACCATGACGGTCGCGTCGTGCGCCCGCCAGTTCGCCCGCGCGGTGATCGGGTCGCCCCAGATGGCGGTGCCGGCCTCGCGGTTCATGGACGTCAGGATGACCGGCATGCCGGGCGCCGTGATGTTGAGGGCGCCGCTGTAGGAGGCGGCGTACTTGAACATGCGGTGCCGCTCGGCGTAGGTGATGGCGCCCTGCCCGCCGGACGACAGGCCGATCGCGGCGCGCACCGACCCGGCGTGGAAGTTGCGCTCCATCAGCGGGATGACCTCGCCGATGTGGAAGGTCTCCCACTCGGGGATGCCGCCCTTCCCGCCGTTGTACCAGTTGGTGTAGGACCCGTTCCAGCCGCCCTCGGGCATCACGACCATCGCGTCGTAGGGACCGATGACCTGCTCGATGTTGGAGTCCTTGGTCCAGGACAGGTAGTTGTTGTTGCCGCCGTGGTAGGCGTACACGACGGGCCACGACCTGGTGGCGCCGGCCTTCCAGCCCTTGGGGACCATCACGCGGGTCTTCACGGCGGCGCCCAGCGCCGGCGAGGCGATCGTGACGTCGAAGATCCGCGAGTTGATCTTCTTGACGCCCGTGATCGAGGCCCCGTCGGGGGCCTTGGCGTACTTGCCCGGCGAGGTGCCCGACGGCATCTGCGGCTTCTTGCCGCGGTTGCCCGCGTTGCTGTCGGGGTCGGTGGGGCTCGGCGTCCCTCCCCCGGTGCGGAACGGGTTGCTGTTCAGCGGGATGCTGGGCAGCTTCGCCGCACCCGGCGACTTCGTCGGGGAGGCGGACGCGCCGCCGGGGACCGACGGCTGCGTGGCGGGGCCGAACGAGGGGATCGGCTTGGAGTTCCCGCTGGCCTCCGACCTGCCCTTCGGGACCCCCACGCCGGCCTGCGCGAGGCCGACCATGACGGCGGGCAGCAGCACGGCCGCCGCCGCGGTGCCCGCGATGGCGATCTTCCTGTCGGTACGCTTCTTCATGACTCCCCAGCCGCTCGGGCCACGCCAGGCCCGACGCTCCGCTCGCCCGACGAAACTACTGTCCCCGCCGTCACAGCCGCAAGTATTGGCAGCGGATGCAATAAAGGCGAGATGATCCGTGACGCTGCGCTACCGGGCCCGTGCCGCTACCCCCGCTTCCCCGGACGGATGGACTGCGCGTGCCGGAACACGTTTCCCGGATCCCAGTGCCGTTTGACCTCCTGGAGTTTCGCGTAGGCGTCCTTGTAGTAGAGGGTCTCCCACGTCTGGGACGACTCGTTCCAGCGCCCGTCGTTCAGATCCGCGTCGGGATAGCCGATGTAGCAGCCGTCCGTGGTCTCGCCGTCCGCGACGGGGACGCCGCCGGTCGCGGCGAACGTCGCCTTGTAGACGTCCCGGATCCACGCGATGTGCGTGTCCTCGTAGGCGTCATTCTGCGTCCAGTACACCTGGTACTGCAGTTTCATAATGGAATCGCGCTGCCGCGCCGCCGTCTTGTGCAGCGGCCGGTTGATGGCACCGCCGTACGAGTCGACCTGGATGAGCGCCTGCTTGTTCACGTAGTCGGTGTACTTCTCCTTGCCGAGATAGGCCCACATCGCGTCGATCTGTTGGCGGGTAAACGGTTTGCGCATGTAGGCCGACTTGTACTTTCCGCAGCGGTTCTCGCCGCTGGCGTTCAGCGCCTGGGTGGCGGTCAGCCACGGCATCACGCGCGGGATCTCCAGGTGCACGAAGTGCTCGCCCATCATCGTGCGCATCGGTCTCGCCGACGGGCCGATCCGCCCGTCGAGGGCCACGATGAAGTCGGTCATCGCCCTCGCCCCGTCGGGGTCGTCCACGTCCACCTGGGCCAGCAGCCCGATCTGGCCGTTGCTGACATGGTTGAGCTTCAGCATCGCGAAGAGCTTCCCCGCCGCCGAGGACGGGTCCTGGTGGTCGCGGAAGTACTCGCCGTACGCCCCCAGCAGGGCGGCGAACTCGTCCTTGGTGAAGTCCTTCCAGTCCCATGCGAGCGCCGTCAGCAGCACCTGCTTCGGCGGCTGCGGGAGCCCCCGGAACCAGAACCGCGTGACCACGCCGAAGTTCCCGCCCCCTCCCCCGGTGTGGGCCCACAGCAGGTCGCGGAGCCACCGGTCGCCGTCGTCGCGCCGGGCCACGACCAGCTCGACGTTCTGGCGCTCGTCCACCACCGCCACCTCCACCGCGTAGAGGTAGTCGACGGTGAGGCCGTGCTGCCGCGACAGCAGCCCGAACCCGCCCGCCGGGATGTGACCGCCGAGCCCGACCGAGTAGCACGACCCGCCGGGCAGCGCCTTGCCGCTGATCGGGTACAGGTGGCTGTAGACGTGCCAGTTCGTCGCCCCGGCCTCCACGCAGTACGCCTGCATCGCGGGGTCGTAGGACACCCCGCACATCGGGCTCACGTCCAGGATGACCCGCACGTCGGAGCCGCAGACGAAGTCCTCGTAGCAGTGGCCTCCGGCCTTCACCGTGATCCGCGTCCGCCGCGGGTCGGCCGGCCGCTCGCGCACCGCCTCGGCGAGCGCCGTCCGCGCCTCCTCGGGCGAGCGCACCAGCCGCACGTACTCGGGCTCTCCGATCCACCGCTGGTTGAACCCGCGGCTGAGCGCCGGGTACCGCCGGTCGCCGGGCCGGACGGTCGTGCTGGGCAGGGTCGGGGTCTCACTCATCGGGGCATCGCCTCCGCGCACCTCGGATATGGGATGCGAGGACACCTTCCCCACCATGTCATAAAGTAGTCGATCAGTAACGAACAGTTAGCATCTTGGTCAGGTTTTCGCTCGTCGCGTCCCACTCGCCCGCAAGTCGCGGTGCAACGGCGGAAAGGGGGGCCCTCTCCGCCGTTGCGGATCAGCGGAGGCGTCGGCCGCCGCTGGGTTGGGTCAGCGGAGGCGTGCGCCGCCGCTGGGTTGGATCAGCGGAGGCGTCAGCCGCCGCTGGGTTGCGTCCCGACACGGACCGCGCCGCCGGAAGGCTCCTTGAGGGAGGAGACTCCGAAGGCGGCACCGCCGATCAGGAGGATGGCGGCCCACCCCGGAAAGAAGGCCAGCCGCTGGTCGGAGGGCAGCCACCCCGTCGCGGCGCCGGCCAGCGCCACCATGGCGTGGACCGGCGTCGAGAGCGACTGCATGACACCCACGTCGAGCCCCGAGATGCGGCGGAGCGCGGCGTTGGTCAGGACGACCGGCAGCATCAGCGTGAGCAGACCTGCCAGCCCGGCCACGAAGAACAGGTCCTGGGACACCCAGTCACCGCCCCGCAGCACGAACACCAGCGCGAACAGCGCCGGCGCCGCCAGCAGGTTGGCGAGCGTCGCGCCCTGGTCCGCCAGTCCGTGGTCCTTCATCTTCCCCAGCACGGTGACCGTGTTCCATACGCACCATGCGCTACCGAAGGCGCACAGCAGCCCCACGATCTCGCCCTGCAGGGGCCAGTTGAGCATGAGGATCCCGCCCAGCACGAGCAGGCGCCCGCACAGGTGCTTGAATCCCCACGCGGTGGCCCTCAGGCGCCAGATCCTCCTGAAGCCCACCGAGAGGTAGCCGAGTACCACGACGGCGGCGACGGTGCCCAGGTTCAGGCGCGGCACCGCGTACGGGTAGAGGACCGCGACGGCGGCGTTCCCCGCGGCCAGGCGGCCGATCAGCCCCCACATGGGGCGCTGGTACCGCCTGAACGGAGACCGTCCTGTAAGAAGCATCAGCGCGCAGAGGGCGAGGGCACCGACCGTTTGCATCGGCGCCGCCACCTCCAGCGCGTGGTAGCTCGTGGTGAAGGCGTAGCCGATGCCGGACGACACCAGGCTGGCCACGATGAGACCTCTGCCGGCGAGCCGACGGAGGTCGAGTGAAGAGGACATAGTCCTGCCCCTCTAGGTTGTGAGAGGCCGGAGCGCTCCGCGAGCGACGAGCCACCGGTTCCGCGAACCGGTGGCCGCCGCCAAGGGAGCGATCGACCACCGGCTTCGGAAACCGGCAAGAGGGACCGTGCGGGATGGTGCCGATTTATCAACTACACCGGTCGATAAACCATGAAATGGTGCTGGGCGGGCGGCGAACCGGGCATGGCCTCACAGTGAGCGACCCGCGTCACGATCCAGGATGCGACGGCGGAGGCGGTTCGTCAGCCGGACTGCCGATGCGCTCCCGCTCGCGACTCCGGACCGAGGCGTGTCATCGCTCCAGGTGGTGGGCGTAGAGGGCGCCGGCCTGGAAGCGGGTGCGGGCGCCGAGGCGGTCGCAGAGGTCGCGGACGCGGCGCTGGACGGTGCGGGTGCTGATGGAGAGGCGGCGCGCGATGGCGTCGTCGGTGAGGCCCGCGGCGAGGAGGGCGAGGACGGCGTCGTCCGGGGCGTCCTCGCCGGGGAGCGGGACGGCGGAGCGCCACAGGGCCTCGAAGAGGGAGACCAGCGCGTCCAGCAGGGCGGACGGGTGGACGATCAGGGAGCTGTCGACCGAGCTGGCGTGCTGGGAGGTGAGCGGCAGCATCGCGGTGCGGCGGTCGGCGACGGCGAGCTTGATGGGCACGGCGCCGAGGCGGGCCTGCTCGCCGGACGCGACGGCGCGGCGGACGTACTCCAGGGCGCGGGGCTCGTCGAGCGCTTCGGGGCCGTAGATGCCGCGCACCGTGATGCCGCGGCGCATGGTGCGCTCCTGCTCGTCGCTCGACACGGCGGCGTCGGTCGCGAACGGCGGCTGGACGAGGACGAGCAGCTCCTCGCGGGCGCCGTTCATGAGTTGCAGGTAGCGGCGGGACACCGCCGCCCGGCCGCTGACGACCTCGACGAGCTCCTCCGGGTGCGGGGCGGCCTCGGCCAGGAGCGGGCCGATGGCGGCACGGCTGCGGGCGATCTCCTCCTGGCGGCTGGCGACGAGGGCCTCCACCGCGACGTGGGGCGGGGTGGCGAGGAGCCGCAGCGGGCGGCCGGCCAGGCGGGTCACGAGTCCGAGTTCCTCCAGGCGGGGCAGGAGGCGGCGCAGGGCCGCGACGGACGCGCCGTGGCGCGCGGCGAGGTCGGCGAGGGTGGACGGGCCCTCCCGCAGCAGGGCGCGGTACGCCCCCTCCTCGGCGGCGGTGACCCCGAGCCCCTCCAGGAGCGGCGAATCGGACACGTCCTAAATCTACGGCGTCCCGGTCCGTTTGACGGGTTCCCGCCATGGCGGAAGCCGCCAGCGCCTTCCCTGGATCGGCCGCGGCGGCCGGCCCGACAATCAAGATCCACTTTTTGGGGAGGGATGGCCATGTGGTCGAGAACCGCGGCGGCCCTGGGGATCGGCGCGCTGGCGCTCGCCGCGCCCGCGGCGGCGGACGCCGGGCCCGCGTCCGCGTTGCGTGCGGAGGCCGGAGCATTCGACGTCACGCTGCCCACCGGTGACACGGTGCACGTCGCGGGGGGCGGCACGACCGTGACGCCCGCGCCGGGGCGCGACCCGGCGTTCTCCGTCCGGCACAGCGGAGGCGACCTGTACGTCGTCCCCGCCGACCGGCTCGGGGACGATCCGGAACGGTACAACGTGACGGCGCTGCACGAGCGGCGGCCGGCGGCGGCCGAGCCGAAGGCGAAGGCGTCCGGCGAGCTTGTCACCGTCCGGGTGAGGAGCATCGCGCGGGACGGGCGGCCCGGCCCCGGCGCGGTCGGCTTCCTGAACGTGAAGGACGCCTCGCTCGGCAACGCCCACCGGCCGCTGCCCGGCGATCCGGACGGCCCGTGCACCGACGAGGGCTGGAACGACTCGAACTGCGTGCGGCTGGCGCCGGGGACGTACTCCGTCATGGGCGTCGTGAAGACGATGCCGTCGTGGGCGGCGAGCACCGACGGCGGCAAGCCGCTCGACTACAGCCTCGTCGGCTACCCGGAGATCGAGATCACCGGGGACACCGAGATCGTGCTGGACGCGCGCAAGGCGCGGGAGGTGACGGTCCGCACGCCCGAGCACGCCACCGCGCCCGGTCCGGGGGCGGTCAGCCACCTGATGTGGACGCGCGGCACCGCGAACGGGCAGGCCGTGGACGAGGGCGTCTACCTGGGCGACGGATCGATGCTGGAGGAGCGGGTGTTCCTCCAGCCGACCGAGCGGGTCCGCACCGGGACGTTCGAGGCCTACACGCGGTGGCGGCTGGAGGCGCCCGCGATCACGATGCGGGCGGGGAGCCGGGCGCTGCGCCCGCAGTACTATCCCGCGGCCTACTTCAGCGACACCTCGGACCAGTTCCCGCGCCTCGACGGCAGCGCGGAGATGCGGGTCGCGGACGGGGACAGGCCGGGCGCCGACCTGCGCGGCCGGCTCGCCCTCGTCCAGCGCAGGGACGGCGTGCCCGTCGCCGAGCAGGTCGAGAGGGCCGCCAGGGCGGGTGCGCGCATGGTCGCCGTCTACAACGACGCTCCCGGCGTGAACGACGACCCGGGCGGCTACGGGAGGCCGCTGAAGGTGCCCGCGGTCCGCCTGTCCCACGAGGAGGGACGCGCTCTCCTGCGGGAGCGGGCGACGGTCACGGCCAAGGGCATCGTGGACAGCCCCTACCAGTACGACCTCGTGTTCCCGGAGGAGGGGCGGATTCCCGAGAACCTGGACTACGTCGCTCGCACAAGGGATCTGGCGCGGATCGACAGCGCCTACCACGGCGATGGCGCCATGACCGCCGCGCGCTACAGCAAGCGCCCCTGGGAAGAATTCGCCCTCGCGTACGCCCACCCGGTCACCGGTACTCCGAGAACGCGCGTGGAGTACGTTTCAGCCGATCCGAAAACGCAGTGGTCCGCGATGGCGGTGACTCCGGAGCAGCCTTACAACAACGCTTTCCCCGGCCCGGAGACACCGCACGTCGTGCTCGGCGAAACGAAATGGTCGTCGTACAGGGCGGGGCAGCGCGACGCGCACAGCTGGAACAAGGGACCGCTCACCGGCGGCGTCAGCGCGCAGTCACCGATCGTCCGCACCGGCGACCTGATCCGCCTCCGCGTCGGCCTGGCGGACGCGGCACGCAATTTCTCCGACGTCTACTCCAGCTCCTTTCCGAATGGCTTCGCCACCGACTTCCGCGTCCACCGGGACGGCGAACTGATCGCGCAGACGGCCTACAAGCCGAACGGCACCCTGATGACGACCCCGGAGGACGCCGAGTACCGGGTCGAGTTCGACTTCGCCAACAGTGCCCCCTGGGCCCGGCTGTCCACGCGCTCCAGAACGTCGTGGACGTTCCGTTCCGCGCGGACGGCCGACCTCACCGTCCTTCCGCTGCTCCAGGTGGGTTACGACGCGGCTCTCGACCCGCAGAACAGGACGCGTTCCAGGACGTTGAAGCTCACGGTCGCCCACCAGGACGGCTCGCCGGCGCCGCTGCGCCGCCTGTCCCTCCAGACGTCGTTCGACGACGGCGGGACCTGGACGGACGTCCCGGTGCGGGACGGCGTCGCGCGCCTCCACGGGAAGGGGGCGGTGTCCCTGAGGGTCACCGCCGAGGACGGCCGGGGCAGCTCGATCACCCAGGAGACCGTCCGCGCCTACGAACTGCACTGACGGCCGAGCGCCGTGACCCCGGCGGAGGGCCGGGGTCACGGTGCGGGGGCGGGTCCGGCCGACGTCAGGACCGGGCTCCCGCCCTGCCGGGGATCAGGGCTGCTTGTAGTCGTACTTGGCCGTGATCTTGGCCGAGGACGGGCAGAGGATGCCGCTCGTCTTGGGGACGACCTGGTTGGTGAAGGTGGCGGTGAACGGGAAGTTCGTGGCCGAGGCGGTGCCGGTCAGGGTCCCGCCGTAGGTGCAGCCGATCGCGCTCATCGAGAAGTTGTTGATCTTGACGGTGGTGCCGCTGAAGGTGCCGCTCCAGGGCAGGGCCCCGGGAGTGACGGTGACCCCGCAGCCGCCGGCGCTCGCGGACGTGTAGGACGCGTTGACGCCGCCCGACAGGACCGTGCCCTTCAGCACGGAGCTGGTGCAGCTGGCCGGGACTCCCGCGTCGATCACCATGGTGCCGTTGAGGGTGGCGGTGAACGACCCGGTGTTGACGGCCAGAGCGGGGGAGGCCGTCAGGGCGACGGTGGCGGTGGCGGCGGCCGCGACCGCGGCCGAGGCGATCGCGGCGGTCTTCGTGGTGCGAGACAAGGGGGGTCCTCATTTCGAACGGTGGGCGTCGCGCCTGCACCCGAAGGGGTGGGGTGGGAGGTCCGTCGATTCGTGCGCGGCTCCGCCCATGGCCGGTGGGGAGGCCGCCGCGAATCGGGGACCGGGCCGGGGAACCGCCCTGTCGCCCTCGACACGGGTTCCAACCGGAGTAGAACGCGTTCTAACAGAGACCATAGACAAGGGCGGTTGGGTGGTCAATACCTGGACGACACTCTGTCATTATCTGAAGATGACACTGTTCATAAAATGCCGTCGCGCATGTCCGTAAGTGGGTATCCATGCAGGATACAGACGTATTTGTGATCAGCGGCCTTCTTCGGCTCCCGTGCCACAGCCTCCTCACGCCGAAACCCCGAGAAGAGAGGCAAGGCCGGTAAGAACCGGTTACAGAGCGCCAACGGGGCATCGGGTTTACGAGGGAGCGTCCAGGCGCCTGTGAAATTTCAGATTCGCTCTGATCGGCATTGAAAACTCGGTTCCGTCTCGATGGCGCGGCATCGGTGAGCTGGCGTTTCGCCCGTGGCCTCAGTTCCCGTAACGCGCGCCTGGACCGGCCTCCCGGCCATTGTCAGGCGGGCGGTTCCGGTCCATCGTGACGGGATCGCGAGCGTCCGTGAGCGTCCGCAGGAGACCCCGCCGCGCGACGAGCGGGCGCGCAGAGCCGAACGGCAGGTACCCCGTCATGAGAAGCTCCCGCCGATTGCGTTCCCTGCTCGCCGTCCCGTGGGCGCTGGCGCTGACCCTCGCCGGGCTCGCGGCCCCGTCCGCCGCCTCGGCGCCCGGCCCCGAGACCGCGGGCCAGTACGTCGTGACCGGTCCCCGGACCGGCCAGCAGCGCAGCCAGGTCGCCCGGACCGGAGCGGCGATCGGCGCCGTCCGGGCGGGCGGGCTGGAGGTCAGCGCCATCCCGTCGGAGGTCAGGGCCATCCGGCGGCTCGGCTTCACCGTGAAGCCGGCCCCCGCGCGGACCGCGGACCCGAGCGCGGCCCCGAGCACCGCGGCGACGTCGTACCACACGTTCGCCGAGATGCGGCAGGAGGTCGACTCCGTCGTCGCCGCCCACCCGCAGATCGCCCGCCAGTTCGTCGTCGGCAAGTCCTACCAGGGCCGCGACATCGTCGGCGTGAAGATCAGCGACAACGTGGCGACGGACGAGAACGAGCCCGAAGTGATGATCATCGCCAACATCCACGCGCGCGAGCGGCTCACCGCCGAGCAGGCGCTCGACTACATCGGGCAGCTCACCACCGGGTACGGGTCCGACAGCCGGATCACGAACCTGGTGAACACGCGCGAGATCTACGTGATGCCGATGGTCAACCCCGACGGCCAGGTCTACGACATGACCAGCGACACGCAGCCGGGGCGGATGTGGCGCAAGAACCGCCAGCCCAACCCCACGTCCACGGGCACGGACCTGAACCGCAACTTCGCCTACAAGTGGGGCTGCTGCGGCGGCTCGTCCGGCAACGGCTCCAGCGAGACCTACCGGGGCACCGGCCCCGAGTCCGCCGTCGAGACGAAGGTCCTCGCCGACTTCGTGCGCAGCCGGGTCGTGGGCGGCAGGCAGCAACTCGGGATGTTCCTGGACATCCACTCGGACGCGGAGCTGGTGCTGTGGCCGTTCGGCTACACCTACAACAACACCGTGCCGGGCTCGATGTCCGCCGACGAGGAGGCCGCCCACCGCACCATCGGCCGGGAACTCGCCTCGACGAACGGCTTCGCCCCCGAGCAGTCCAGCGACCTCTACATCACCGACGGCACCACGGACGACTACACGTGGGGGCAGCAGCGCATCTTCTCGTTCACGTTCGAGCTGGCCGGAGGCAGCTTCTACCCGCCGCCGTCCGCGATCGCCGGTGAGGTCCAGCGCAGCCGCGAGGCCCTGCTGCGGCTGGCCGAATACGCCGACTGCCCCTACCGGGCCATCGGCAAGCAGAGCCAGTACTGCGCCTAGCGGCGGGCGGCACGCCGGTCCGGCCCGCGACGGGGCGGACCGGCGCGTCAGCCGAAGCGTTCGCGCAGGGCCGGCAGGAGGTCCGCCTCCGCCCAGGTCCGGAAGTCCTTCTGGTGCTCGGGACCGGACTGGCAGAACGAGATGTGGGTGAAGCCCGCGTCGGCCCACTCCTGGACCGCCTCGACGTAGTCGTCCACGTCGTCGCCGCACGGGACCGCCTCCACGACGTCCTCCGGGCGGACGGTCTTCGTGGCGGCCTCGAAGTTCGCCGGACCCGGCAGCTCGGCCATCACCTTCCACGCCGGGGCGGAGAACTTCCACGTGCTGTGGGCGCGTTGCCTGCACTCCTCATAGTCGTGCCCGAAGGCCACGGGGATCTGCCCGTAGACGGGCTTGCCCGCGCCGCCCTCGTCGTGGAAGAGCTCCACGACCTCCGGAACGGGCTGGTCGGAGATGAGAAGGTCCGCGTGCTCGGCGGCGAGCCGGCCGGCGCGCTTGCCGAAGGCCGCCATGCCGATCCGGACGGGCTCGTCGGGCAGGTCGTACAGCTTCGCGGAGTCGACGGTGAAGTGGCGGCCCCGGTAGTTGACGTAGTCGCCGCCGAACAGCGCCCGGATGATCTCCACGGCCTCGGCGAACATCTCGTGCCGGACGTCCACCGACGGCCATCCGCGCCCCACGACGTGCTCGTTGAGGTTCTCCCCCGCGCCGAGGCCGAGCGTGAACCGGCCGTCGGACAGCACGCCCATCGTGGCGGCCTTCTGCGCCACCACGGCCGGGTGGTACCGCATGATCGGGCAGGTCACGAACGTCATCAGCGGGATGTGGCGGGTGGCCTGGGCGAGCGCGCCGAGCACCGACCAGGCGTAGGCGGAGTGGCCCTGGCTCTCCAGCCACGGGAAGTAGTGGTCGGAGATCACCGAGTAGGCGAACCCCGCCTCCTCGGCCTCCACGAGGTCGGTGACGAGCTGCTTGGGCGGCGTCTGCTCGCAGAGCAGTGTGTATCCGAATTCCATGTCAGATCCCCAGCAGGTCCGTCAGATCGTCGGCGTGCTCTTCCTCTTCGGCGAGGATGTGCTCCATCAGCCGCCGGGTCGTCACGTCGCCGTCGCCGAGCCAGCGGATGATCTCCTGGTAGGACTCGATGACGATCCGCTCGGCGACGAGGTTCTCCTCCAGCATGCTCCTGAGGTCGTTCTCGTCGAAGGTCTTGTAGGTGGTGTGCGAGCGCTCGGCCAGCGTCTTCGGGTCGAAGTCCGGCTGCCCGCCGAGCTGGCTGATGCGCTCCGCGGCCCGCATCGCGTGGCCGCGCTCCTCGTCGGCGTGCTCGCTGAACTCCGCCGACACCTGCGCCCGGTCGATCCCGGTCGCGCTGATCGCGTGCTGCGCGTAGCGCATCCAGCACACGATCTCGGTGGCGAGGACGTCGTTGAGGACGCCGATGACCTCCTCGGCACGTCGGCCGTACCCCGCGGTCACGGGCCCGTCGGTCATCTTCGCGCGGGCGCGTTCCCGGATCGCCGCGACGTCGATGCTGAAGCTGCTCTCGGCCATGCACTCCTCCTGATCAGCGCGAATGTGGGGTCCCTACCCATCACGGGCCACTCATGCCTGTGCGCCGGCGCGAGGCACCTGCTCCCCGGAGGGTCACTTGGCCACCGTCCGTCACATCTGCTATACGTAGAGCTACCTCGCTCCGACCTGGGGTGAGGGAAGGGACATCCGGTATCCACCTTGAGATCCGGGCGTGACAAGGAAGAAAAGGAACCACATGAAGTCCTTCAGCTACACCGAGCTGGACAAGCTCGCCGGTGAGGTCCTGCCGGAGCGCGCCGTGCTGTCCACCCTTCTCGTCGGGGGCGGCGAGAACGAGAACGTCAACATCAACCACGGCGGCGGCAACGGCGGCACGACCGCCATCGTGAACGCCTGCCAGAGCCAGCAGACCCGTCCCGACAGCGGCCTGCTGCAGCTCGTCGGCCTGCACGCGCAGAACGACGCCAGCTCGCAGTCCTGCGTGCCGGGCGCCGCGATCTCCGGTCACTGAGCCGAGCGCGCGTAACCGCGGGCTTCTGCCCGCACTCGGAAGGGCTGGCGGCTTCCGCCAGCCCTTCCCCCTTCCCACAGCGATGCGAAAGCGATCCCATGAGCTCTTCCAACCCTCAGCGGCTCACCTATGCGGAACTGGACCGGCTGACCGCGGAGGTCCTGCCGCGGCGGCTCGCGCTGTCCGCCGGGACGGGCGGCGGCCACCACGGCGGCGACACCGAGGTCTTCTACGCCTGCCAGGCCACCCAGTCCGCCGGCACGTCCGGCCTGCTCGGCACCGGTCTGCTCGCCGAGGCTCCGACCTCCACGGTGTCCTGCATCCCCGCCGTCGTGGTGCACGACAACCGATGAGCGCGCCCGCCGCCCTCGCCCTGCCCGCCCTGGTGGACGGCGCCGAACTCGTCGGCGAGTTCAAGAACTCCGGATACCGGGAGCCGCCGCAGCTGGTCCGGCTGCCGAACCGGCAGCTCGTCCGGCTGCCTCCGCTGCTGTTCCTGGTCGCCAAGGCGCTGCACGAGCACCGCCACCTGGCGGGCGAGGGCGACGTGGCCGCCTCTCTCGCCACGGTGGCCGACTCGGTCAGCCGGGAGGCGGGCGCACGGCTGTCCGCCGAGCAGATCGTCTACCTGGTGGACCGCAAGCTCGCCCCGCTCGGCGTGACCACCTTCAGCGACGGCACCGCGCCGCGGAGCGTGCGCTCCGACCCGTTCCTGGCGCTCAAGTTCAAGATCGCCGTCTTCCCCGAGTCGGTCACCTGGGTCATCGGCGGCCTGTTCGCCTGGCTGTTCCGCCCCTGGGTGATGGCCCCGGTGCTCGCCGCGTTCGTGGCGGGCGAGTACTGGGTGCTCACGTCCAAATCGATCGCCGACGCCATGTCGACGGCGATCCTCAAGCCGGTCAGCATCCTGCTGGTGATCGCGCTCGGGATCGCCTCGTGCGCGTTCCACGAGGTCGGGCACGCCTCGGCCTGCCGGTACGGCGGCGTCCGCCCGGGCGTCATGGGCTGCGGCATCTACCTGGTGTGGCCCGCGTTCTACACCGACATCACCGAGTCGTACCGGCTCGGCCGCGGGGGGCGGCTCCGCACCGACCTCGCCGGCGTCTACTTCAACGCCATCTTCGTCATCGGGCTGACCCTGCTGTACGCGCAGACGGGGTTCGCGCCGCTGCTCGTCGCCATCGTCTACGTCAACCTGGAGATCGTGCAGCAGCTGCTGCCGACGCTCCGGTTCGACGGGTACTACATCATGTCGGACCTCATCGGCATCCCCGACCTGTTCCGGTACATCGGGCCGATCCTGCGCCGGACGCTCCTGCGGCGCCCCGCCGACGCCCGGCTCGAAGACCTCAAGCGCTGGCCCCAGATCTTCGTCACGGTCTGGGTGCTGACGGTGATCCCCATGCTGGCGTTCCAGATCGTGCTGATCATCACCCAGGTCCCCCGGCTGGTGGCCCAGGACTGGGGCATGATGCGCCGGCTCGCGCACGCCGCCGCCGACGGGGCGGACCCCCTCACGCTGCTCACCTCTGGGCTCCAGATCGTCCTGCTCGTCCTGCCGCTGGTCGGTGTGGCGTTCATCCTGTACAGCCTGGTCCGCGGGGTGGTGCGGTGGGCCGTGCGGTACGTGAACGCGCCCGTCGCCGAGGCGGCCTCCGGGACCTGACAGACCGTTCTCGCCAACGCGCCGGGTGCCGCCAGGGGGGCACCCGGCGCGTTCTTTTCCCGTTCCGGGAAATGCATTTTATAAGCTTTTCCGGTCGCCGCTTCGGACCGTGAGGGCCCGGGAATCCCCGGGGACGGGGAGAGAAACTCCACGCAAAAGATCTCTTCCTTTCCCAAGGCCGGCCCCTCCTCGCCGCCGGTGTCTCCGGAAGGCCCCGCGTTGCTCCGTCGCCCTGCCCTCGCCGCGTGGCTGGGGGCCTTCGCGCTCCTCCTGCCCCTCGCGCTCGCGGACCGGTCCGCGGCGGCCGCCCCGCCCCGCGCCGAGGTCGCCGCCGAGACGGCCGTCGCGCCCCGCACCCTGGACCTGACCATCGCCTCTCCCGCCATGGAGGGCCGCCAGAAGGTGCGGCTCCTGCTCCCGCCGGGCTGGTCGCGGGACGCGGCGCGCACCTGGCCCGCGCTGTGGCTGCTGCACGGCGGCGTCGACGACTACACCGCCTGGACGCGCGACACCGACGTCGCGGAACTCACCGCCGGCGCCGGGATCATCGTCGTCATGCCGAACGGCGGCCGCTGCGGCAATTACTCCGACTGGTGGAATTACGGGAAGGGCGGCCCGCCGCGCTGGGAGACGTTCCACATGACCGAGCTGCGCGGCATCCTCGAACGCGACTACCGCGCGGGGACGCGACGCGTGATCGCCGGGAATTCCATGGGCGGCCTCGGCGCCATGCTGTACGCGGCGCGGTTCCCCGGCGCGTTCGCGGCCGCGGCGGCGTTCAGCGGCTACCTCGATACCCTGTACGGCCACGAGCCCGGCGACGACTCGACCGGCTGGGGACCGTCCCTGGCCTGCCCGGGCACCGACTGGCGGCGGGTATGGGGCGACCCCGACGGCCAGGCTGAGATCTGGCACGCCCACAACCCGGCCGACCTCGCCGGACGGCTGCGCGGCGTCCGGCTCTGGGTGGCGAGCGGCAACGGGAAGGCCGGGTCGCTCGGCGGGCTGCCGTTCACCGACCCGGTGGAGGCCGGCGCGAACGACCACGCGCACGCGTTCGTCGACCGGCTGCGGGCCCTCGGCGTCCCGGTGACCGCCCGCTTCTTCGACGGCCAGCACGACTGGCCGTACTGGCAGCGCGACCTGCACGAGGCGTACCCGATGCTCCTGGACGCCCTGGGCCTCGGCCCCTGCCACGGGCTCAGTCGTTCTTGAGCCGCTCCGCGGGGTCTTCCAGGCCGAGGGGCCCGTGCCATTCGAGCAGCAGGACGGTGGCGTCGTCGTCCAGGCGCCCCGCGTGATGCTCCAGGATGCTGTGGACGAGGCGCCGCAGCGTCTCGGGGACCGACAGCCCGTCGGCCTCGCGCCGGATGATGAAGTCGACGAACCGGTCCAGCCCGAACTCCTGCTTGCTCGGGTCGCGCGCCTCCACGATCCCGTCGCTGTAGAACAGGATCCGGTCACCCGGTTCCAGTTGCTCGCCGCACAGCTTCGGCCGCACGCCGAGGCCGGTGCCGAGCGGGGTGCCGGGCGGGCATTCCAGCGTGGTGACCCACCGCGACCCGCGGATGACGACCGGCGGGGGGTGCCCGTGCGAGACCCAGGACAGCTGCCCCGAGGGCAGGTCGAGCTCGGCCAGCACCCCCGTGACAAAGCGCCCGCTCGGATCCCGTTCCAGGAGCGCCGCCTCGACCGCCTGCGCCGTCTCGACGAGCCCGGCGCCCTGGATGCGGGCGTTGCGGCAGGCCGCGACGGCGAGGTTGGAGGTGAGCCCGGCGGCGGTGTCGTGCCCCATGGCGTCGAAGATCGTGAGATGGACGGTGTCGCCCGCGAGCGCGTAGTCGAAGGTGTCGCCGCCCAGCATGTAGGCCGGCTCCAGCGCGGCGCCGATGACCACTTGGTCGTTGGCGAAGGTCATCGGGGGCAGCAGCCGCCACTGCATCTCCGCCGACACGGTCATGTCCCTGGTCCGCACGAGCCGGGAGAAGGAGTCGCTGTACGGGCCCTTGCTGACGATGATCAACGCGACCAGGCCGGCCAGGGACTCGGCCTCCTGGCGGGCCCCGGTGTCGTCGCGGCGGACGGTCACGCGCAGCA
Organism: Actinomadura sp. NPDC048032; assembly: GCF_040653175.1. Classification (NCBI taxonomy): domain Bacteria; kingdom Bacillati; phylum Actinomycetota; class Actinomycetes; order Streptosporangiales; family Thermomonosporaceae; genus Actinomadura; species Actinomadura sp. NPDC048032. The sequence continues at coordinate 42,477 of NZ_JBEZJP010000004.1, read as the reverse complement.
CGCCGATCCGCTCCGCCCCGTCGAGGATCGGCACCCAGTAGTGGTGGTTCCCGTCGTCGAACGTCTGCCCGGCCGCGGGCTCCATCGTCTGGAAGGCCCGGCCCGCGACCGTCCCGTCGATTCTCAGTTCCCGGGTCTCGGCTCCGGGGTTCCGCCCGGCGTCCGGGCCCTCGCCCGTCAGCAGCCGCAGCACCGTCTGCTGGAGGTCGACGACGTAGATGATCGCGTCATGCAGGCCGCGGGCGGCGGCGTGCCGGGCCACCGCGCCCGGCAACTGCTCCATCGACATCAGATGGCTGGCCGCCAGCAGCTCTCTCAGCATCGGTTCGCCGCCCTGCCTGCTCGGGTTCTCGGGGGTCGTGCACTCCACCGTCCCGCGGGCGGACCACCTCTCACCAGGACCGCATTCCCCCCTTTTCGCAGGACACTACCCTCCCGCGGCATGTCCATGTGGCATCCGGTCCGAGGCGGGCCAGACGTAGGGCAGGTCGTCGGGCACGCCGGGGAACAGGGGCCGGTAGAAGCCGGGGTCCTTGCGGACGAGCGCCGACCGGTGGCTGAGGTGGAAGGCGCGGTCGCCGAGCCAGGGCGGCAGCTCCCCCGCCGCGGCGAGCCGCTCCTGCGCGCGCGGGCCCCGGACGCCCCGCACGTCGGCGAGCTCGGCCGTCAGCGTCGCCGCGCAGGTGTCGCCGTGGCCGAGCCCGCACCAGCGCCCGCAGATCTCCAGGCCGTACCGGACGAGCGCCTCCTCGTACCCCGTCCACATGAGCGCCGCCGGATGGCGCCGCCAGCCGTAGCCAGGCACGGTGAGCGCCCGCAGGACCTGGACGGTCTCGACGCGCTGCTTGCCGAGCCGCCGCCGGTCGAGGACGCCGGCCGTGGCCGCGAAGTCCGCGTACGGCAGAAAGGTCTGCACACCGCCCCCCCGGATATGCCCCGTCCGGCATACCTACCCGGCGGTACACGGCGGACGCGTCGCGCCCGAGGTCAGGTCCGGGACGGGGAGGGACCGGAGGGCAGCAGCGCGGCGATCTCGGGCTTCAGCAGGCCGCGGACGTTCGCGTAGGAGGTGCCGAAGTTCAGGTTGCCGCAGCCGTCGCTGCCTCCCGCCAGGAAGGAGATCTCGAATCCGGAAGGGGTGAAGAACGGGAACAGGAACGGCACCTGGCCGAGCGTCGCCGGCCGGTCCCTGCGCGGGGAGAAGTCGGCGAGCTCGAACGGACCGTCGGGACTGCAGTCCTGCCACCGGCGCTCGTTCGGAGCCGGCTTCTGCGGGACGAGGGAGTTGAGCCGGCGCACGCCGTCCGCGGTGAGCGTCGACGGCTGGAAGACGTCGGCCGCGGTCAGCCTGCGTCCGGTGCGCAGGTCGACGGTGACGACCTCGCCGCCCGGGGAGCCGTCCGCCTGCTGGCAGTTGTCCGACAGCATGAAGTAGCGGACCGACACCAGGCGGGGTCCGCGCAGCCCGAGCCTCGTCTCGGTGCCGAGCTTCACGGGCTTGCCCTTGCAGTCGATCTGGGAGGCGACCCGTCTCGCGGAGGCGACGAGCCGGTCCACCGGCCCGCGGAGTTCGGCGTTGACGCGGCGCTCCTGGGCGGGGTCCTTCAGTCCGGTGACCTTCGGGTAGCGCGCGTTCTGGACCTCGATCGCCGGGCCGGTGAGCTTGCGGTTGTCGGCGACGAGGGTGACGACGGGGGCGGGTGCGGCGGCGGCGGGCGGCTGGGGTTTCTGGTCCTGCACCGCGTAGACGACGCCGCCCGCCGTCCCCGCGACCACGGCGGCGCCCACGGCCGCCATCGTGCCCTTGCCGACCGCGGTGGCGAGGAAGCCCTTGCTCACCGCCGCGCCCGTGGTCCCCGCACCGCCCGCGCCGCCCGCACCGGCCGTGCCCGCGGTGCCCGCCGCGCCCGCGGTCGCGCCGGCCGCGGCGGCGCCCGGCGTGACGGCGAGGGCGCCGAGCGGGAACAGCGCGACCAGCGCGACGGCGGCGGCGGCCAGGGCGCGCATGCCCCGCTGCTCCCAGTCGCTCCCGTACGCGGCGATCGCGACGGACTCCAGCCGGGTGACGAACTCCGCCGCGCCCGGCGGCCGCTGCCCCGGGTCCTTGGCCATCCCCTCCAGGACGAGCCGGCGCAGCGGCTCGGGCACCTCCCGCACGTCGACCTGCGCGGTGAGGTGCTGGTTCATCAGGGCCGCCCGCTCGGCCGTCGCGAAGGGGCGCCGCCCGGTGACGCACTCCACGAACACGCACGTCGCGGCGTACACGTCGGTGGCGGGGCTGGCGGGTTCGCCGCGCCACTGCTCCGGCGCCATGTAGACCGGCGTCCCCGACATCGAGCTGCCGCCCGCCAGGACGGCGATGCCGAAGTCCACGAGCTTGCTGAGGCCGTCGCCCCGCACCACGACGTTCGCCGGCTTGTAGTCGCGGTGCACGACGCCGACGGCGTGGGCGGCCGCGAGCCCGAGCAGCGAGCCCTTCAGCACGAGCAGCGCCGCCTCCGGGGCGAGAGCCCCGTGCTCGCGCAGCACCTCCTTCAGGGACGCGCCGTTCACCGCCTCCATCACGATCGCGGCGCCGTGCTCGCCCTCCACGAACTGGTAGAGGCGCGCCACGTACGGGCTCGTCAGGCGCCCCAGCATCTGCGCCTCGGACCGCAGCGCGCCGACCGCGCCGGGGTCCCCGCCGACCAGGTACTTGATCGCAACCGGGGTCCCGGACGCCGTGTGGCGGGCCAGGACGACCCGTCCCTGCGCGCCCCGTCCGAGTTCGCGCTCCTCAGTGAACCCCGTCAGCCGCCAGTCCATCCCGCGCTCCCGCCGCTCTTCAGATCATGCTTCACAGGACGGTGACGCCACCGCGTGAGGAAAGGTTCGCGGAAAGTCCGCACGACCGCCGCGTCCGGGGGCCGGGCAGGGCCTCCGGGGACGGCCGGTGAGATGGGACACACCGCCCGCCGCGCGACCCCCGGCCCGGAGGCCTCCGAAGCCACAGGTCACGGGCCGCGCTTATCATTCCATGACAAAGCGCGAAGGAAAAGCGCGGCCGGGAATTCGCGGAAGGAATGTGCTACAACCCGTTGGGGTTCGCCGACCGCGAAAGGATCTTCATGGGCGCAGCGGAGGCTCTCGCAGGGGTCGTCGACACGGAGCGCTATCCGCTGGCCGCGCCGGGGGGCGCCGGCTGGGACGTTCTCGTTTCCCGGACCAGGGCCGAACTGGCGAAAACGGGCTGCTGCGTGCTGCCCGACTTCATTCGCCCGGCATTGCTGGACGCGCTGCGCGCGGAATGCGGAGCGATCGCGCCGCACGCGCATTACGACGTCGAAACGGTGAACGCCTACAACATCGATGTGAGCACGCCTTTGCCGGAGGACCATCCGGGGCGCCTCACCGTCGAGCGGGGCAACGCGTTCGTCGCCCGCGACCACATCCCCGCGGACTTCCTCGTCCACCGGCTCTACGCGAACGGGCTCTTCCAGCGGTTCGTGGCGGCCTGCTTCGGGCTGCCCCGGGTGCACGAGCTGGCCGATCCGCTGTCGGGGCTCGTCCTCAACGTCGTCAACCCGGGAATGGACCATCCCTGGCACTTCGACACCAACGAGTTCACGGTCAGCCTGCTGACGCGGGAACCCGAGGACGGGGGCGTCTTCGAGTACTGCCCGAACATCAGGTCGGCGGAGGCGGAGAACTTCGGCGACGTACGCCGCGTGCTGACCGGCCGCGGCGGCGACCTCGTCCGGCGGCTCACGCTTCGCCCGGGTGACCTGCAGTTGTTCAAGGGACGGTACTCGCTGCACCGGGTCGCCGCGGTCCGGGGGGACACGGCGCGGCACACGGCGATCCTCGCCTACAGCGAGCGCCCGGGGGTCATCGGCAGCGTCGCGCGCACGAGGCAGCTCTTCGGCCGCGTCCTGCCCGAGCACCTGGCGGCGGAGGGGCGCGCCGTCCGGGTCGACCGGCTGCTGGACTAGGAGGCACCCGCCCGTGCGCACGGACGCCACAGGGAAGATCTCGCTCGACCACATCTACACCAGCCCCGATCCCCGCGCCTACTTCGGCACGCTGCGCGAACTCCACTACGACATCCCGGAACTGGCCAAACCGCATTTCCAGCGACTCATCGCCGAATACCGGGAGGCGCGCGGTGTCCCGGTGCCGACCGTTCTCGATATCGGCTGTTCCTACGGCATCAATGCGGCCCTGCTGAAATACGGCGTGACGATGGCTGACCTGTACGATCGCTACGGCGGTCCCGACGCCCTCGGATACACCCGTGCCACGCTGCTGGCCCGAGACCGGGAGTTGGTCCGTTCCCGTGAGACGACGAGCCGGCTGCGCTTCCTCGGCCTGGACGCCTCCGACAGCGCCCTTTCCTACGCGCTCGACGCCGGTTTCCTCGACGGCGCCGTCCACGCGGATCTGGAGAACGACGAGCCGACAGCCGAGCAGCGCGTCCAGCTCGCCGGGACGGACGTGGTCATCTCGACGGGGTGCCTCGGATACGTCACCGAGCGCACCATCACCCGCGTCGTCGAGGCGCACGGGGAGCACCGGCCCTGGATGGCGCACTTCGTGCTGCGCATGTTCCCGTTCGACCCGGTCGCCGACGCGCTCGCGGCCGCCGGGTACACGACGGTCCGCCACGACGGCCTGTTCCGCCAGCGGCGGTTCGCGACGCCGCAGGAGCAGGCGCTCGTCCTGGACCGCCTCGCCGACGTCGGCGCCGACCCGAGCGGCCTGGAGACCGGCGGCTGGTTCTACGCGCAGCTCTACGTCTCCCGCCCGAACGACAGAACAAGAGGATCGATGTGAACGCCGGCGATGAACTCTCGTCCCGCACCTTCGGCAACGAGGAGCGCCTGCCGCGGGTGCCGCTGCCCACGCTCGACGAGACCTGCGAGCGGTTCCTCGAATGGTGCGGCCCGCTGCTGACCGCGGAGGAGCGGGCCCGGACGGAGGCGGCGCTGGCCTCGTTCGCCCGCCCGGGCGGGCCGGGCCGCACGCTGCACGCGGCGCTGGAGCGCTACGACGCGAGCGAGGGGGTGGACAGCTGGCTGGACACCTTCTGGCCCTACCGGTACCTCGGCCGCCGCGACCGGATCGCGCTGAACGCCAACTTCTTCTTCCTGTTCAAGGAGTCGCCGGAGGGCCAGGTCGAGCGCGCGGCCGGCCTCGTCGCCGGAGCGCTGGACTACAAGCTCCGGCTCGACCGCGAGGAGATCCCGCCCGTCGTGCAGCGCGGCCGGCCGCTGTCGATGGCGCAGAACCGGTACCTGTTCTCCACCACCCGCATCCCCGGCGCCGAGCAGGACACCGTCCGCGCCCCCTACACCGCCGAGTGGCCCGGCCCCTCGGACGCCCGCCACATCGTCGTGCTCTTCCGCGGCAACATGATCCGGATGGACGTGCTGGGGCCCGACGGCCGCCCCCACACGCTGGAGGAGCTGCGGGCGGGACTGGCCGCCGTCATGAGGGCGGAGGCCGCGCCGGAGCCGTCCGCCGGGCACCTCACCACCAAGGCCCGCGCCGAGTGGGCGGCGAGCCGCGAGGCGCTGCTGGCCCTCGGCAACGCCGAGGCGCTCGACGACGTCGAGACTGCGCTGTTCTGCGTGTGCCTGGAGGACTTCGTCCCCGCGAGCACCCTCGACGCCTGCGACCACCTGCTCCACGGCGACAGCGCCAACCGCTGGTTCGACAAGGCCGTCTCCTTCGTCGTCTTCGGGGACGGCACCGCGGGCATCAACGTGGAGCACTGCGGCCTGGACGGCACCACGATCCTCAGCTTCGTCGACGCGCTGCTGGGCGAATCCCCGGAGAAGCTGTCGCACCGGTCGGGCGCCCGGTCGCAGGGGCTCCCGGCCGTCCGGGCGATCGAGTTCACCCTCGACGACGCCCTGCGGCGCGACATCGGCGACGCCGCGGCGGCGTTCGCCGCCTACGGGGCGGCCACGGCCACCGCGACCGTGTCGTTCGACGACTTCGGCACCGAAGGCATCAAGCAGCTGAAGATGTCACCGGACGCGTTCGTCCAGATGGCCTACCAGCTCGCCCACAAGCGCGCCAAGGGCCGCGTCGGCGCCACCTACGAGTCGATCGCCACCCGCCAGTACCGGAACGGGCGGACCGAGGCGATGCGGGTCGTCACCCCCGAGGTGCTCCGCTTCGTCGAGGCCATGGACGACCCGGCCGCCGGGCCCGGACCGCGCCGGGACGCGTTCCGCGCCGCCGCCGACGCCCACGTCCGGCGGGCCAGGGAGTGCCAGGCGGGGCAGGCGCCCGAGCAGCACCTCTGGGAGCTCCAGCTCGTCCAGAAGCGGCGCGGCGCCGAGCTGGGCGTCACCGAGCCGCTCCCGCTGTTCGAGTCCCCGGGGTGGCTCGTCATGCGGGACGACTACCTGAGCACCAGCTCGGCGCCGTCGGTCAACATCCGGTACTTCGGGTTCGGGTCGACGAGCGAGCAGTGCATCGGCGTCGCCTACGTCCTGCTCCCCGACCGGTTCAACGTCTACCTGAGCACTCCGCGGCCGGTGGCGGGCGCGATGCTGGAGTTCGCCGACCGGCTCCGCGAGGCCGTCCGGGAGCTGCGGGAGCTCCTGGCGTGATCACCGGCCGGGCCTCGCCGGCCGGTGCCTCCGCCCGATCGGGTAGAGCCAGCGCCGGAACACACGGCTGAGCCCGGGCATCACGAACAGGGTGAGCAGCGGGATCACGATGACGGGGAACGTCAGCGCCCGCACCGGCAGCGGCCACGACTGGGTCAGCGGCGTGACGAACGCCTGCAGCAGCAGGCTGAGCGGGTACACCGCGCAGAAGGTGACCACGATCATCTTGAGCTTGGAGGGCGGCGGGACGGACTCGCCCGGCAGGTTGAACCACGTCTCCAGCCCGGTGGTGTCCTGCCGGTGCTCGTCGGCGATCCCGCTGACCCGCTCGATCCACTCCGCGCGCTCGCCGGAGTGCAGCCACCGGTCGAGACTCTTCTGGTCGGCGAAGTTCACGACCGTGTAGTACCGGTGCCGCGACCCCTCCGCGCGCAGCCAGGTGGCGCCCTGGTGGCCGGAGTACCGGGTCGCGACCTCGTGGAGCCCCTCCGCCCACTCCTCGAAGTCGCGCTCCCGGCCCGGCTTGACGTCCCAGGTGAACACGACCGTGACGGGCTCGGTCTCCGTGGAAGCCATGGCTGAGATCTCACCCGTCACGTCCGGTCCATGCATGTATGTCCCGGTCAGGTGGCGGCGAGCGCCTCGGTGGGGCTGAGGCGGGACGCCCGGATCGCCGGGTACAGGCCGGCGACCGCGCCGATGAGCAGGGTCGCGGCGACCCCGCCGAGCACCGCCCACGCGGGGATCACCACCGGCCACCCCTGGGAGACGGCGTAGCCGGCGGTGACCAGCGCGCCGACGGCCGCCCCGCCGGCGCCGCCGAGCGCGGACAGCAGCAGCGACTCGGCGAGGAACTGCGTGCGGATCTGGCCGCGGGTCGCGCCGAGGGAGCGGCGCAGCCCGATCTCCGACCGGCGCTCCAGCACCGAGATGACCATGGTGTTGGCGACTCCCACGCCGCCGACCAGCAGCGCGACCGCGCCGAGGCCGAGCAGCAGCCCGGTGAACGCCTCCCCCGCCGCCTTCCTGGCCGCCAGCGCGTCCGACGGCCGCGACACCTCCACCTCGTTCGGCGCCTCCGGGTCGGCGGTCGCGGCCAGCACGTCCCGGACGTCCTCGACGCTCGCCTCCGCCGACCGGGTGTAGATCGTCGTCGGATGGCCGTCGAAGCCGAGCCGGGACCGCGCCGCCGGCCAGCCGACCAGCGCGGCGCTGTCCAGCTCGGGGGCCAGCACCACCGGCTCCAGGATGCCGATCACGGTGAACCAGCGGCCGCCGATCAGTACCTGGACGTCCGGGGCCGCGTGCCCGATCCCGAGGCGCCGCGCTGCGGTCGAGCCGAGGACCGTCGCGGGGAAGCCGCCGGTCGCGGCGTTCAGCCACACGCCGCCGCGCAGTTTCGCCCCCGTCGCGGCGCGCAGGTCGGCGCGGGCCGCGTACGCCGAGATCCCGTTGGTCTCCGTCTCCGGGATCCTGCCCGTCCGGTAGACCTTCGCGCCGTCCAGCAGACCGGTCGCCGACACCTCCCGGACCGGGGCGATCCGGGCCACCATGGCCTCCGACTCCAGCGGCAGCTCCGCCTTCTCTCCGGTCAGGGTGTTGCCGGGCGAGACGGTCAGCAGGTTGGTGCCGAGCGCCGCGAGCGCCCGGTCGAGGTCGGCCCGGGACGAGGAGGACACCCCGACGACCGCGACCATCGCGGCGATCCCGATCGCGATGCCGAGCGCGGACAGGAACGCCCGCAAGGGCCGGGTCCGCAGGCCCACCGCGCCGACCCTGAGCACGTCGCCCGGCCACAGCCGCGCCGGGCGCAGCGTCCCGGCCGTCATCGCGCCGCCCCCGCCGGGCGCGGGCCGTCCCCCGCCGGGCCGTCCACCGCGGCGGCGTCCTCCACGACGGCGTCCTCGACCCCGGAGTCCTCCACCACCAGGCCGTCGCGCATCCGGACGCGGCGGGGCAGGGCCGCCGCGATCTCCCGGTCGTGCGTGATGAGCACGACGGTGGTGCCCGCGGCGTGCAGCTCGCGCAGCAGCGCCATCACCCCCTCGCCGGACGCCGAGTCCAGCGCGCCGGTCGGCTCGTCCGCGAGCAGCAGCGCGGGCTCCCCGGCGACCGCCCTCGCGATCGCGACCCGCTGCCGCTCGCCGCCGGACAGCTCGTGCGGCTCGTGCTCCAGCCGGTGGCCGAGCCCGACCCGCTCCAGCGCCGCCGCGGCCCGCCGGCGCCGCGCCGCCGGGCGCAGCCCGGTGTACAGCAGGCCGTCCGCGACGTTGTCGATCGCCCGGGTCCCGGCGGTCAGGTGGAAGTGCTGGAAGACGAACCCGATGCGGCTCGCTCGCAGCGCCGACAGCCGCGCGTCCGGGAGCCGCCCCACATCGTGGCCGTCGACGCTGATCTCGCCCGAGGTGGGGCGGTCCAGGGTGCCGAGCATGTTGAGCATGGTCGTCTTGCCCGACCCGGAGGGGCCGACGATCGCGACCAGCTCGCCCGCGCCGACGTGCAGCGACACCCCGGCGAGCGCGTGCACGCCGCCCGGGTAGGACTTCCTCACGTCCCGCAGTGTGATCATTTCGGCACCCCCACGAGCACGCCCTCGGCGATCCCCGGTCCGGAGACCTCGACCTTCCCGTCGGCGAACAGCCCCGTCTCGACCGGGACATAGGACGACGTCCCGCCCTTGACGACCTCCACGCCGAAGCCGCCCTCCCGCAGCGCGACCAGCGCGGACACCGGCACCGTCAGCACGTTCTCGCGCCTGCCCGCGGTGAACCGGACGTCGGCGGAGGCGAGGGCGTACCGGGCCGCGGCCTTCCTGGCCGCGGCGGAGTCGAGCCAGATCGTGACCTCCACCTTCGTCTCCGGGTCCTCGCCCTGCCCGCCCGGCTCGATCACGGTGGTGACCTCGTCGATCTCGGCCGCGACCGGCCGGCCCTCCGGGAGGGTCACCTCGACCCGCGCGCCCTTCTTCGCCAGCCGCTGGTCGGCGGTGTCCAGCTCGACCGTGACGGCCTGCGCGGTCCCGGTGTAGCCGAGGATCTTCTTGCCGGGCGCGGCGGGCTCGCCCGGGTTCGCCGCGACGGTCTCGACCCGGACGGGCCCCTCCGCGTAGGCGACCCGCCCGACCTCGACGGTCCCGGTCTCCGGCGCTCCGATGTCCTCCTGCCATTCCCGGACGGCCTCGGCCGTGCCCGAGGTGTACTCGTCGTCCACGGTGAAGCCGTCGTAGCCGAGCGCGCTGAGGTTCCGCTCGAACCGCTTCACGTCGGAGCCCTCGGTGCCGGCCCGCAGCGGCCGGTAGGACGGCTTGGACCCGTACATCAGCACGACGGGGTCGCCGTCGAGCTCGTACAGCCGATGGCCGCGGGTGACCTCGTCCCCGCTCTCGGGCAGCCAGGTGATCGTGCCCCTGGCCTGGCTCGTCGCGGTCAGGGTCGGGCCGTAGCCGAGCCGCCCGTCCTCGGTCTGGGTGTCGCTGAGCGTCTCCCGAGCCACCTTCGCGGTGCCGGGCGGCAGGGCCGCGGCCCGTCCTCCCTCCCGGCCCCCGCCCGCGGCGAGCGCGGCGACGGTGGCGGCGCCGCCCGCCGCGACGACGGCGGCGACGGCCAGAGCGATCTTCAGGCGGGGCCCGCGGCGGCGGGCGCGGCGGCCCGCGGGCTCGGCCGGCGCGCGTTCCGCGACCGTCTCCCCCGTCACTTCCCGCCGCCCTGCAGGACCTTGTCGCACGCCTGCTGCGCCGTCTCCAGGTCCGGGTCGTCGCCGACCGTGTTCTTGTCGATCCGGATGCCGGGCTGGTTCGGGTCGGGGTCCGGGAACTTCTCCACGCCGTTCTTGCGCATGCACGCGGCGAACTCGCGCGCCCGCTCCTGCATCTTCGGATCGGGCGCGCCGGTGCGGTCGGCCATGGGGTTGTACTGCCGGCACGCCTCCATGGCCTTGTCCATGGCGCCCTTGTCGCCCTTGTTCTGGATCCGGATGCCTCCGCCGGGCTTCGGGTCCTCCATGTCGACGCCGTGCTCGCGCATGCACTGGGCGAACTTGACGCCGCGCTCCTCCGGAGCGAGCCGCTCGCCGCCCTGCTTCGCTCCGCCCTGCTTCGCGCCCCCGTTCGCCGAGGCCACGCCGTCGCCCTTGCCGTCAGAGCCGCACCCGGTCAGGGTCAGCGCCAGCGCGAGCGGCACCATCGCCAGGATCCGCAGTCGCATGTCTCCTCCTCACTCCCGGCCGGAGCGGTTCCGGCCGGCGAGGAGCGATGCAACCCGGAGGAGCGTTTCCCCCGTGTTTCCGCCCTCCCGCGTTCTCGCCGGGAGGCGGCCGCTAACGGAAACGAAACACGTCCTCCGGCACCATCGGCGTTCTGAGGAGGCTTCATGAGAGTGCTGGTGGCAGAGGACGAGCGGCTCCTGGCCGACGCGATCGCCGAATGGCTGCGCGACGACGCGCACGCCGTCGACCTGGCCCACGACGGCGCGGCCGCCCTGGAGCGGCTCACCGTCAACGACTACGACGTGGTCGTGCTGGACCGCGACCTGCCCCTCGTCCACGGCGACGACGTGTGCCGCGAGATCGTCCGGGGCGGGGGCGCGGCCCGGGTCCTGATGCTCACCGCCGCCGCGGAGGTCACCGACCGCGTCGCCGGGCTCGGCCTCGGCGCCGACGACTACCTGACCAAGCCGTTCGCGTTCCCCGAGCTCGCCGCCCGCGTCCACGCGCTCGGCCGCCGCTGCCGCCCGGCCGCGCCGCCGGCGCTGCACCGCGCCGGCATCACCCTGGACCCGGCGCGCCGCGAGGTGTTCCGGGACGGGCGCTACGTGCCGCTCGCCCGCAAGGAGTTCGCCGTCCTGGCCGAGCTGCTGCGCGCCGAGGGCGCCGTCGTGTCCTCCGAGCAGCTCCTGGAGAAGGCGTGGGACGAGCACGCCGACCCGTTCACCGGCGCCGTCCGCCTGACCGTCCTCAAGCTGCGCCGCAAGCTCGCCGACCCGCCCGTCGTCGAGACCGTCAAGGGAGCGGGGTACCGGATCCCATGAGGCTGTCACTGCGCGCCCGGCTCACCCTCACCTACGGCGGCCTGTTCCTCGTCGCCGGGGTGGTGCTGCTCGGCGCGACCTACGCCCTGTTCGACCAGCAGCTGTCGCGGTCCAGTACGAAGGTGCTGGCGACCCGGGTGAACCCGGCGCCCGGCACCGCCCCGCCGGCCGGGAGCGCGCAGCAGGCGTCGCAGGAGGCGAGGGCGATGGCCGACGCCGACCGCTGGATGCGCGATCGGCGCGAAGAGCTGCACGACGCCGCCGTCACCTCCCTGGTCACCCAGGGGTCGATCGCGCTGCTGGTGGTCGGGGGCGCCGCGGCGGGTTTCGGCTGGCTCATCGCGGGCCGGGCCCTGTCCCCGCTGCACCGCGTCACCGAGACCGCCCGCCGCATCGCCGGCTCCCCCGCCGCCGACCGCGGCCTGCACGAGCGCATCGCGCTGCGGGGCCCCCACGACGAGGTCAAGGAGCTCGCCGACACCTTCGACGCGATGGTCGACCGCCTCGACCGCTCCTTCGACGGCCAGCGCCGCTTCGTCGCGAACGCCTCCCACGAGCTGCGCACCCCGCTCACCCTCGGCCGCGCGCTGGTCGAGGTGGCGATGCACCGCGAGTCGGCGTCCCCGGACGTCCGGCAGCTCGGCGAGACCCTCCTGCAGATCAACGCGCGGCACGAGCGCCTCATCACCGGCCTGCTGCTGCTGGCCCGGTCCGAGAACGAGATCACCAACCGGGCGCCGGTGGACCTGGCGGACGTCGTCGCCCACGTCGCCGCCCAGACGGCGCTGGAGGCCGACGGCTCCGGCATCGCCGTCGAGACCGACGCCGCCGAGGCCATGACGGCGGGCGACGCCCTGCTGCTGGAACGCGTCGTGCAGAACCTGCTGGAGAACGGCCTGCGCCACAACACCGACTCCGGGTGGGTCTCCGTCTCCTGCCGGACCGAGAACGGCCGCGCCGTCCTGGAGGTCGCCAACTCCGGCCCGGCCGTCCCGCCCTACGAGATCCCCGCGCTCTTCGAGCCCTTCCGCCGGCTCGACGCCGACCGCCTCGTCACCGCCAAGGGGGCCGGTCTCGGCCTCTCCATCGTCCAGTCCATCGTCCGCGCCCACAACGGCACCGTGACCGCCGTGCCCCGCCGGGAAGGCGGCCTCACCGTCACCGTCGCCCTCCCGTCCGCGGATCCGGAGCCGGAGCCGGAGCCGGAGCCGGAGCACCGCCCCGGCCCGCTCGCCGCCCGCGCCTAGGCGCGGGCCGCCTTCGCGGAGAAAAGCCGAGTTCACCGGGGTTATTCCGCTTTGTTATGGCCTGCTGGCATTACCGGGTCAAGACCGCGAATGAGACTTTTGTCGCGTTCATTCGGCCTCTCGCGGCCTCCCCGCCCGGACACTCCCCCGGCGCCGGACGGGAATCGCTCGGCTCCCTCGCGAGAGGCGGTGCGGCCCTCGCCGGGAGAAAAGGCGGAAGTGCATGAGAACGCGTACCCGACCCGCCCGGGCGCGCCGGCGGCTCGCGGCCGGACTCGCCGGGGCGGCCGCCGCCCTCGCGGCGTCCACCGGCGTCGCCTCGGCCCAGAATCTGCCGATCACGCAGCAGGTGCAGCAACAGGACCAGTGGTGCTGGGTCGCCAGCGGCCTGACGATCGCCAAGTTCTTCGGCAAGGGCAACGTCAGCCAGAACGACTTCTGCGCGCTCGGACGCGGCTACCCGCGCGGCAGCGCCTGCCCGAACCAGGCCGGCTACCTGGAGTACGACCAGCGCGCGTTCCAGGCGCTCGGCGTGTCCCCCGGCCAGGTCAGCGGCCCCCTGTCGTACCAGGCGGTCACCACCGAGATCAACGGGCAGCGGCCGATCCTCACCGGCATCTACTGGACGGCCGGCGGCGGCCACGCCCAGGTCATCTACGGCTACTCCGGCCAGACGGTCTCCTACGGCGACCCGTGGCCCTCCAGTCCCCGGTACGGGGAGATGGCGTACAGCAGCTACGTCAGCAACTACCAGTTCCGCTGGGGCCAGGCCCTGTCCAGGATCGGAGGCTGACATGCGCACGACCGCGAGACTCGCGACCGGAGCCCTGATCGGCGGGACGGTCCTGCTGGGCGGCACCGCCGCGCAGGCCGCCGGGCCGTCCTCCGACGAGGCCGCCGCGGCGAGGGCCGCCGCGTCCCCCGCCGCGCAGCAGAGGCTCGGCGCGTTCTTCGTCCACCTCGACCAGCACCGGCGCGGGCGGCTGGTGAACCAGGCCGTGCCCAAGGCCGAGGCGCAGGCCAAGGCCCCGCGCCTCGAAGGAGCCGTCCAGCGCGTCTACTCGCTGAACCCCGCGTTCGTGAAGGGCGACGGCGGCGCTCCCGTGGCGACCTTCGCCTACATGGCGGTCGGCGCGGCGTCGGCCACCGGGCAGCACGCGACGGTGTGGCTGACCAGGTCCGGCGCGGGCTGGCAGGTCATGAACGTCATCTCCGGGTCGGAGGAGGCGGTCTACCCGGCGCGGGCGCGGGGCGGCACGGTGTTCACCGAGCCGCAGATCCACGCGTGGTACCGGCTGAAGGACGGCCGGGTCACCGCGCTCAACGGCACCGCCGCGTCGTCGGTCGGCAGGTCCGGCGTCACGGTGGCGGCGTACCGGAGTCTCGTGCGCTCCCGGTACGCCGACAAGCTCCCGGGCAGCGCCTACCAGCGCTCCGGGAAGTTCGGCGGCTTCTCGCCCGCGACCGGCGTCAGCGATCCGGCGCCGGACAGGGGCCCGGCGCCCGCCCTGCTGGCGCTGGGCGCGGGCGGTGCGGTGACCGCCGCGGGCGTCGCCCTCGCGCGGCGCCGCCGCCAGGACGGCTTCTAGCCGCCCTCCCGCGGGTTCCCGGAACCGCCCCTCTCCCCGGGCCCCGCACCGGCGCCCGTCCCCGCTCCCTCCGCCGGGCCGGCGGGGACGGGCAGCGCCGGGTGCGCCTCGGGATGCTCGTCCCACCAGTCGCCGTAGGCGCGCTGGGCCCGGACGAGGTCCAGGTAGACGGCGTCGAACACGTCGCGCAGCCGGGCCGCCGCCCGCCCGGCCCCGGGCCGCCACATCAGGACGACCCGCTGGCCGAGCGGGTCGCCGGTGATCCGGCGGAACGCGACCCCCGCGCGGGGGGCCGCGGTCGGCTGGTAGATGCCGACGGCGCGCCCGGACCGGATGAGCGACGCCGAGATCTGCCAGTCCGTCGCCCAGTACCTGACCCGCGGCCGGAACCCCGCCTCGGCGCACACGCCGCGCAGGTAGGCGGGCCAGGGGCCGTCGTCGAGCGGATCGTCGATCCAGTCGTGGTCGGCCAGGTCGGCCAGGTCGACGGTCGCGCCGGCGGCGAGGGGGCTGGAGCAGGACATCCCGACGAGCGCCGGCTCGCGCTCGACGAGCACGAGCCGCTCCAGGCCGCCGCGCGGCCGCGGCGGACGGTCGACGGGCTCCTGGAACAGCCCGATGTCGAGGGTGCCGGACGCGAGCAGCGCGGGGATGCGCCCGCCCCCGGGATCCACGCGCAGGTGCAGCCGCGACTCCGGGGAGAGCGAGCCGAGATGGTCGCCGAGCCGGGTGAGCACCGGGCACGCCTGCACCCCGACCCGCAGCAGCGGCGCGGCGGCGGGTTCGCTGACCCGGTGGGCGAGCGCGGCGTTCAGGTCGTCGATGCCGGCCAGCGCGGCCCGGGCGCGGGTGGCGACCTCGGCGCCGACCGGCGTCGGCGTGACGCCCTCCGGGGAGCGGACGAACAGCTGCACGCCGAGGTGGCCCTCGACCCGGCGCAGCATGGTGCTGACGGCGGGCTGGGTGAGGCCGAGCCGGGCGGCGGCCTTGCTGATGCTGCCGGTCGCGGCGATCGCCTCGATCATCCTGAGGTGGTGGGGGCCGAGGTCCACGGGCGCGCTCCTGACCGTCTCTCCGCCCCGTCCGGTGATCTCAGCCGCATGGTAACCCGGGATCGGTCCGGACCGGCTGGAAATCCGTGCCCGTCAGCGGGCGGCGCCGTGCCGGCGCAGTTCCCGCGGGCTGACCCCGAAGCGCTGCCGGAACGCGTGGCTGAGCGCGCTGGCCGAGGAGAACCCGGTGGCGTGCGCGAGGTCGGTGATGGTGACGTCCCGGTCGAGGGGGTTGCGGAGCCGGTCGCGGACGAGCCGGAGCCGCTCCTCGCGGATCAGCTCGCGGGGCGTGGTCCCGGCGCGCTGCAGGGCGAGCTGCACCTGCCGCAGCGACCAGCCGAGGTCCTGCGCCATCGCGGCGCCGGTGAGCCCGGGGTCGGTGGCGTGCTCGCGGACGTAGCGGCGCACGACCGCCTCCACCTCGGCGAGGTGGCCGGGCGCGGGCGGGCGCTCGTCCCCGGCCAGCAGCAGGCACAGCAGCTCGGTGATCCGTTCGCAGGCGGCGTCGAACTGCGGCGCGGTGAGGCTGCGGCGCTCCTCGCCCACGGCCCGCACCATGTCGGCGACGACGCGGCCGAGGCCGGCGGACAGGTCGAGGCCGGTCGCCGGGAGGACGGGGCCGCCCAGCCGGCCGTCCATCTCGCGGGCCGGGATGGTCATGACGAGCGCGCGGGCCGGGCGCGGCTGGACGACCCGGAACGGCGCCGCGGGCGCGATGAGGCCGCCGGTCCCCGGGCGCAGCCGCGCCTCGCGGCCGTCCTGCACCATGAGCATCTCGCCGTCCAGCGGGAGCAGGAACCGGTAGCCGCGGTCGCGGCGCGCCTGCCCGGGGGCGCGGTCGTACTCCGCCCGGTCCGACAGGTGCAGCACGAGTCGGTACTCGGCGCCGTTCGCCCCGCCGAGCGCATCGTCCACCCCGGGCCCCTCCGCCGCTCTAGATCACCTTCGGGCGAGCGTAGTACCGCCGTCACCTGCGAAACAGCCGAATCCATCGGAAAGTAACGTGATTCGGACGATGGGTGATCTTGCGATGCGCCCGGCGGCAAGTTCTCTGCGCGCGAGCACAAGCGCGGCCCCGCGCACCCGTCCTACGGTGCCGAAACTGCGGCGTATCCGCGCCGCCCCCACCAGCCATGAGGCGGTCCGCCGGGTGTCGCCGACACCGGACCGGGCCCCACCTCGCCCGAAGACTTCTGCACCGAGGATCTGATGGAGCAATTCCTGTTGGCGGCGGCGCTCGTCGTCGTGGCGGGCGCCGGCATCGCGGCCGCAGCCCTGCTGGTACGCCAGCGGCGGGAGACGGCCGGCCTCCGCGCGCAGAACGCCGCCCTGGCCCGCGGGCTCGACCTGCGCGAGAGGGAGCTGCGGCACCTCGCGGACGTCCGGCTGCCCGAGCTCATGGAGTCCCTGCACAACCCCGGCGTGCGCGTCACCGGCCCGCTGCACGACCTCGACCGGGAGGCGCCCGCCTACGGGCAGGCGCTGCGGACCGTCACCGAGCTGTTCGCCGGGTCCGCCGCACGCGTCCGGGAGCGGGCCGACCTGTCGGCCAAGTCGACGCTGCGGGCGATGATGCGCGCCGTGCAGAGCCTCGCCAACGAGCAGCAGCTCGCCATCTCCGACATGCAGGAGCGCCACGACGACCCGGACGTGCTGGAGGGCCTGCTCCGCGTCGACCACATGAACGCCCAGCTCGGGCGGCGCGCCCAGGCCACCGCGGTGCTGTGCGGGTCGTGGCCGGGCCAGCAGCGCTCGGCGTCGTCGATGAGCGACGTGGTGCGCGGCGCCACCTCCCGCATCCGCGACTACCTGCGGGTCAACATGCAGGGGCCGGTGAACACCGCGGTGACCAGCCGGGCCGTGGAGCCGATCGTGCTGACGCTGGCCGAGCTGCTGGACAACGCGGCGCGGCACTCGCGCCCCGACACCACCGTCGAGGTCAACTTCCAGTCCACGCACAACGGCGTCGCCATCATGATCGACGACGCCGGGGTCGCGATGGACGCCGAGGAGCTCCAGCGCGCCGCCGACCTGCTGTCCGGCGACGCGTCGGTCGACATCCACCGGCTCGGCGACCCGCCCCGCGTCGGGTTCGCGGTGGCGGGCGTCCTCGCCGCGCGCTACGGCTTCCGGGTGTCGGTCGACACCCGCTCCCCCTACGGCGGCGTGCGGGCCGTCGTGTTCGTGCCGTCCGCGCTGCTCACCGACCTCCCGGGCGAGCACGCGCCCGACCCGGCCGCCGCGTCCCGCCCGGCCGCGGAGGGCCCCGCGCCCGCCGCCTGGACCCCCGCCCCCGCCACCCCCGGCGGGCTGCCGAAGCGCACCCGCGTCGCGGTCGCCGAACGCCCCGCCGAAGAACAAGAGCCGCCCGCCGTGCCCGACGCGGGGGCGCCGCCGCCGCTCAGGCCGGCCCGGGAGACCGCCGCGGGCCTCGGCGCCTGGCAGCGCGGGACGCGGTCCGGCCGCGCTTCGACGCCGTCCGACGGCGAGGGCCCCGGCATCGAGAGCAAGGACCTGCGGCCATGAACGAGGGATGGAACGGCGCGATGGACGACGGTACGAACCGGCTGGGCTGGATGCTGGACGACGCGCTGCGGATGCCGGAGACCCGCTACGCGATCCTGCTGTCGGCCGACGGGCTGCTCATGGCGCACTCCGAGCGGATCAACCGGGACGAGGCGGAACGGCAGGCCGCCGGCATGGCGGGCCTGCAGTCGCTCGCCCGCAGCACCGCCGAGTTCTGCGGGGACGCCGGCACGACCTGGCGGCAGACCGTGAACGAGTTCGACGACGGGTACGTCTTCCTCGTCGCCGCCGGCCCGGGCGCCTACCTGGCGGTGTCGGCGACGCAGCACGTCGACATGGAGACCGTCTCGTTCCGGCTCCAGGAACTCGTGCAGCGGCTCGGCAAGGAGTTGACCACCCCGCCGCGTCCGGGCGCCGGCCGTCCCGCATGACCCCGCGCCGCAGCAGGCGGGCCCTGGTCCGCCCGCACGTCGTCACCGGCGGGCGGGCCCACCCCACCCGCAACGTGTTCGATCTCGTCACCCTCGTGACCGCGACCGGCGACCTGCCGCGCACCGGCCTGTCCCCGGAGAAGACGCGCATCGTCGAGCTGTGCCGCGGCGGCGCGCTGTCGGTGGTCGAGATCTCCGGCCATCTGAGCCTGCCCGTCGGGCTCACCAAGGTGCTGCTGTCCGACCTCGTCGACAGCGGGCACCTCTCCACCCGGGCCGCCGCGCCCTCCGCCCAGCAGTCCAAGGCCCGGCTCCTTCAGGAGGTGCTCGATGGACTCCGCGCTCGCCTCTGAGACCCCCTACCTGCGCGAGAGCGTCCGGACCGCCGTCAAGATCCTCATCGTGGGGCACTTCGCGGTCGGCAAGACCACCTACGTCGGAACGCTCTCGGAGATCCGCCCGCTACGCACCGAAGAGCGGATGACGCAGGCCGGGGCGGCCGTGGACGACCTCGCCGGCATCAGGGACAAGACGACCACGACCGTCGCGATGGACTTCGGCCGCCTCACCCTCAGCGACGACCTCGTCCTGTACCTGTTCGGGGCGCCGGGGCAGCAGCGCTTCACCCGGCTGTGGGACGACCTCGCGCGCGGCGCCCTCGGCGCGCTGATCCTGGTGGACACCGCCCGCCTCCAGGAGTCGTTCGCCGTCATGGACATCGTGGAGAAGCAGGGCCTGCCGTACGCGGTCGCCGTCAACCACTTCGACGGCTCGCCGCGGTTCCCCGAGGCCGAGGTGCGCGAGGCCCTCGACCTCACGCCGTCGACGCCGCTCGTCAGCTGCGACGCCCGCGACCGCGTCTCCTCGACCGAGGCGCTCATCTCCCTCGTCGACCACCTCCTCACCCTGGACGGGGAGCACCCATGACCATCGACCGCACCGCGACCGGACGCGTCCCGCTGTACGGGCCGGAGTTCGCCAGGAACCCGCAGGCCGCCTACGCCCGGATGCGCGAGTACGGCGACTTCGCGCCCGTCGAACTGGCGCCGGGGGTGCCGGCGACGCTCGTCCTCGGCTACGACGCCGCCCTGGAGATCCTGCGCGACCCGGCCACGTTCCCGCGCACCAGCGAGGTGTGGGAGGAGGCGGTCGGCCCCGAGTGCCCGGTGCTGCCGATGTTGATGGCGCGGCCCAACGCGCTGTTCACCAACGGCTCCGTGCACGCCCGCCTGCGGTCGGTGATCGTCGACAGCCTGGACCGGGTCGACCCGGTGTCGCTGCGCGAGAACGTCGAGCGCAGCGCCGACACCCTCATCGACCGGTTCAGCCGCGACGGCAAGGCCGACATCCTCGGCCAGTACGCCCGCATGCTGCCGCTGCTGGTGTTCAACGAGCTCCTCGGCTGCACGCCCGAGATCGGCGACAAGCTCCTGCGCGGCATGAACGCCATCTTCGACACCGTCTCCGCCGAGGAGGGCAACGCGCTGCTCGGGGAGGCGGCCGGCGAGCTGATCGCGCACAAGCGCGCCAACCCGGGCGCGGACGTGACGTCCTGGATGCTGAGCCACCCCGCAGGACTCGACGACCTGGAGACGATCCACCAGGTCATCCTGCTGATGGGGGCCGGCACCCAGCCGGAGGGGAACCTCATCGCCAACGGCATCCTGCTGCTGCTCTCCGACGACCGGTTCGGCGGCGACCTGTCCGGCGGCGCCCTTCCCGTCGAGGACGCGCTGGACGAGATCCTCTGGACCGACCCGCCGATGGCCAACTACGGAGGGACCTTCCCCCGCCAGGACATCGACTTCCACGGGTACCGGCTGCCCGCCCACCAGCCCGTCCTGGTCAGCTACGCCGCGGCGAACACCGACCCGTCCCGGAGCATCGCCGACCGCCGGGGCAACCGCGCCCACCTGTCCTACGCGGGCGGCCCGCACAGCTGCCCGGCCAGGAGCCACTCCCGGCTCATCGCGTCCGTCGCGGTCGAGAAGCTCCTCGACCGGCTGCCCGAGGTGGAGCTGGCCGTCCCCGTGGAGCACCTGGAATGGCGGCCGGGCCCGTTCCACCGGGCCCTCACCGCCCTCCCGGTCACCTTCCCGCCGGACCAGGCCCTTCCGTAGCGGCGCGCAGCGCGCCGATGACGGCGGCGAGCTGCGTGACCAGGCCGGCGACGCCGGCCTGGTCGGCGCCGTTGACGGTGACGGTGCGCAGCTCGTCCGGCTTGGGCAGCCTCGCCATGATCTCCGGCAGCGACGCGATGAGCCGCGCCTGGACGGCCGCGGGCGTCCGCTCGTTCTCCAGCGCGGCGCGGGCGGCGTCCCGCTCCAGGTCGAGCAGCGCCTGCTCGTGCCGCGACCGGGCCCGCAGGTCGGCGAGGGCCAGCTCGCCCTCGGTGCGCAGCCGGGCCAGCTCGTGGTCGCGCTCGATGCGCAGCCGGCCCGTCTCGGCCTCCTCCTCGTGCCGCTCGCGCTCCATCCGCAGCGCGTGCCGGGTGGTCTCGGTCTGGAGCTCGGCGAACTCGCGGGTGTCGTCGTGCTCGCGCCGGGTACGGCGCAGCTTCTCGGCCGCCTCGGTGTCGAACAGCTGCGACTCGTTGCGGGCGCGCAGCTCGGCGAGCTCGCGCTCGTGCTCCAGCCGCTGCGTCTCCTTGATCCGCGCGGCGGCCATCTCCCGCTGCGCGACGGCCTCCTCGGCCTCCAGCTCCGCCAGCCGCGCGATCTGCCCCTGCTCGGCCCGGTAGGGCTTCTGCAGGTTCTCCCAGAGCCGCGACGAGCTGACCACGGCCTCCTTGATCTGCACCGTGACGATCCGCAGGCCGAGCCCCTGGTCGCTGTTGTCCTCGCCCTCGGCGACCGCGCGCAGCCGGGCCGTCAGCTCTTCGATGATCGGCTGCTTGTCGCTGAGGACGTCGCGCACCCCCATCGTGGCGACCTTGTCCTTGATCGCCGCCTCGGCCTGCTCGCGGAGCTGGAGGTTCACCAGCCGCATCGGGTCGTCGCCGCCGAAGTCGAGCTTGCGGTAGGCGGTGCCGAAGTCCTGAATGATCCACTGCACGTAGCCCTGGACGAGCACGCCCTGCAGCTCCCGGCAGATGCAGTACGCGTTGATCAGGATCGTCTGCGTCGCGCCCGGCACCACGAGGAAGGAGTCGGTGGACGGGTTGAAGCGGAACGACACCCCGAGGCCGATGTGCAGCGGTTCGGCGCGCCCGCGCCGGGTGTGGACGACGAACGCGTTCGGCGGGACGAGCACGTTCTTCCACCGCCAGAACCCGCTGATCCGCACGTCCACCGGCCCCGGGCCGGGGCGGTCGGCGGGCGCCGCGCCGCCGAGCGCGCGGTCGCGCTTGGCCAGCGGTCCCGGCGCCGGGACCGCGCCGGGCGGGCCGGGGGGCGGCGGCGGAGAGCGCCGCGCCTTCAGGTCGTCCTCCAGCACCGCCTGCTGCGCGACGACCTTGTCCAGATAACTGTTGCCCTGGTCTGAGGCGCTCATCTCGCTCCCCCGGAATTCGGTGTGGCCGATACATTAATGAACCTTTTGCTTTGATGCGTGCGTATTTGCGGTCGTGGCAGCACAGGAGGCGACGGCGACGCGCGCAGGGGAACGGCGGGAAGCGGCCGGGACGGACCTGCCGATGCTCGCGCTCGGGGCGGGAGCGATCGCGCTGGTCGTCCTCGCGCTCGCCGTGCGGCTCGGCGGCGCGTTCAGCGAGACCGCGGCGCCGGAGCTCTCCCAGGCGGGCGCGCTGGCCAAGACCGGCCTGGTGACGGCGCGGCTGGGCGGTAACGCCGCCGCCGTCCTGACGGTCGGATGGCTGCTGGTCGCGGCCGTGTTCGTGCCCGGCACGCCCGCCGCACGGAAGTGCCTGCGCGCCGCGTCGCTCACCGCCGCGGCCTGGGCGGCGTGCACGCTGGCGCTGATCGTGTGCACCGTCCTCGACCTGTTCGGCGTGGGCGTCACCAAGGTCACCGGCGACATGATGCGGACGTTCCTCGTCGAGCTGCCGCAGGGGCGGGCCCTCCTCCTCGTCCTCGCCGCCACGGCCGCCGTGTCGGTCGCGGCGAGGCTTCCCCGCGCCGCCGGCGGGGCCGGGTACCTGCTGGCGGGCGCGCTCGCCGGGATGCTGCCGCCGCTGTTCACCGGGCACGCCGCGAGCGGCGCGGGCCACGCCCTCGCCGTCTACAGCCTGGTCGCCCACATCGCGGGCGTCGCGCTGTGGACCGGCGGCCTGGTCGCCCTGGTCACCCTCGCCCCGGCGGTCGGCGACCGGCTTCCCCGCGTCGCCGAGCGCTACAGCCGGCTGGCGCTGGTGTCGTTCGCCGTCGTCGGCGCCAGCGGCGCGGTCAACGCGTGGGTGCGGCTCGGCGGGCCCCACCTCGGATCGCGGTACGGGGCCCTCGTCGTCGCGAAAGCCGCCGCGTTCGCCGTCCTCGGCGCGATCGGCTGGCGGCACCGCCGCGCCACCCTGCCCGCCCTGCGCGGCGGGAGGAGCGCGCGGCCCTTCCTGCGGCTCGGCGCCGTCGAGGTCCTCGTGATGGCGGCGGCGATGGCGCTCGCGACCGGCCTGTCCCGCACGCCGCCGCCGGAGGTCGCGCCGGGCACGCTGGACGTCGTCGCGCTGCGGCTCGGGTTCCCGCTGCCCGGTCCCGCCGGGGCCGGCCCGCTCCTGCTCGACTGGTGGATCGACCCGCTGTTCCTCGTGCTCGTCGTCGGCGGCGCCGTCCTGTACGGGACGGGCGTCGCGCGGGTGCGCGGCTGGCCGCTCCGGCGGAGCCTGTCCTGGGCCGCCGGGCTCCTCGTCGTCCTTCTCGCGTCCTGCGGCGGGCTCTCCCGGTACAGCATGGTCCTGTTCAGCGCCCATGCCGTCCAGCACGTTCTGATCGGCCTGGTGGCGCCGGTGCTGCTGCTCCACGGGGCGCCTCTCCGGCTGGCGCTGGAGGCGGCGCGCGGCCCGGCATCCGGCAGCGGCGGGGCCCTGCTCGCCGCCGCTGCCGGATGCCGGGCAGTGCGGGTGCTCACGGACCCGGCCGCGGCGTCCGTGCTGCTCCTGCTCAGCCTCTACGCGTTCTACGGCTCGCCGCTGTTCGGGGCGTCCCTCGGCAACCACGCCCTGCACTCGCTGGCGCTGGCCGCCTTCCTGGCCGTCGGGCTCGCCTACTTCCACGGGACGACCGGGACGCCGATGCCGCTCGCCCTCCTGCCCCTCCACGCCATCGCCGGGACCGCCCTGGCGCGGAACGGGACCGTCCTCGGCGGCTGGTACGAGCACCTCGGCCGCCGCTGGGGCGCGTCACCGCTGGAGGACCAGCACCTCGGCGCCCTGCTGCTCTGGACGGCGGCCGCCGCCGTCACGCTCGCCGTGGCGGCGGCCCACGGGCTCTACTGGCGGGGCCCCCGGTCCACGACCCGGCTGAGCGCCTCCACCACCGTCGGGTCGTACTCGGAGGCCGAGTCCAGCCGCAGCCTCTCCAGCACGGCGGCGCCCCGGTCGCGGTCGGCGGAGTCGCCGACCAGGTCGTCGTAGGCGTTGGCGACCTTGATGATGCGCCCGGCGAGCGGCGGCGGGAGCGGCCGCTCCCCCGAGTCGCCGGACGGCTCGCGCCCCGTCCGGTAGGGGTGCGACGACAGCTGGACGATGTGCGCGACCCGGTCCAGGACGCCGGTCTGCTTGATCACCTCGGCGCCGAGCTCGGCGATGCGGCGCTGCTCGGCCGGGGACGCCAGCACCGTCGCGCCGCCCGGGATCGGGTCGCCGAGCGACAGCTGCCCGATGTCGTGCATGAGGGCGGCGTACTCCAGTTCGAGCAGCTCCTCCTCCGACATCCCGAGCTCGCGCCCCATCGCCACCGCGAGCTTGGACACCCGGTGCGAGTGCCCCGCCTCCACGTAGCCGCCGACCTCGGTGACGCGCGACAGCGCCCGGACGGTCTGCAGGTAGGTGGCGCGGATCCCGGCGTAGCGGCGGAACGCGAACTGCGTCACCAGGATCGGCACCGTGAAGATCAGCAGCGCGGCCTCGCCCATCGCCGTCGTGGAGACCGCGATGAGCATGGCGGTCGCGCTGGTCGCGGCGCACAGCGCCATCTTCGCGTCGATCTCGTCGCGCAGCGCGATGCCGAACCGCGCCCGCACGGCCTCCGCGCGGATCATCGCGGCGATCAGCATGTCGGTGAAGCAGGACAGCACCACGACGAAGCACATGACGGCCAGCAGCAGCTGCCAGGGCAGGTGCAGGGACAGCAGCGGCCGGAAGCACAGCGCGACGACCGCGACCGTGAACAGCCGCCGCGCCATCGCGTCGGGCCGCGGCGACCGGCCGACCGCGATGTGCGGCAGCGAGCCGACCAGCATCCCGGCCGCGGCGACCGCGACGACCTGGAGCGCGGAGTGCTCGGCGGCCACGACGCCGAGCGGCGCGTCCGGCGCGGCGCCCTCCGGGCCGACGCCGACCAGCATCGCGTACCCCATCGCGCCGGCGCTGGCGATCGGCGCGACCTCCCGGTTGCCCGGCATCACCATGCGGAACAGCTCGCCGAGCGCGATCAGCACGCCGAAGATGATCGCCACGTCGGGCTGGCGCAGCCCGACGGACCCGACCTCGGCGATCGCGACGATGACGAACAGCCCGGCGGTGGCGATCAGCAGGAGCTGGCCGGAGTCGATGGTCTGCCACGCGGCCCGGTCGCGGGCGCGCGCCTCCCCGCTCACCGCCGCCCCCTCACTGGCGCACCCCGTCGCCGCCGGCGACGCGCAGCGGCGCGCTCGGGTCGTCGTGGTCCTGCTGGGTGGTCTCGACGACGTCGTCGTCGGGCAGCACGACCGGCCGCGGCGGCTCCCAGCCCTCCCGCTCCAGCGCCCGCAGGAACGCCTCCACCATCGCGGGGTCGAAGTGGTCGCCCATCCCGCGGCGCAGCTCCTCGACGGCCTCGTCCTTGGTGCGGGCGGCCCGGTAGGAGCGCGTCGAGGTCATCGAGTCGAACGCGTCGGCGACGGAGATGACCCGGGCGAACTCGGGGATCTCGTCGCCCGCGAGGCCCATCGGGTAGCCGCGCCCGTCCATCTTCTCGTGGTGGTGCATGATGCCGGCGAGCGCCTCGTCCAGGAAGCCGATCTCGCGGACGATCTCCAGCCCGCGCATCGGGTGCAGCTGGATCGCGGCGAACTCCTCCTCGGTGAGCGAGCCGGACTTCTGCAGCACCTTGGTCGGGACGCCGAGCTTGCCGACGTCGTGCAGCATCCCCGCGTACCGGATGGCCTCGACCCGGTCCGCGCGCATCCCGATCTCCTGGGCGATCATCACCGAGCCGCGGGAGACGCGCTCGGAGTGGCCGCGGGTGTAGAAGTCCTTGGTCTCGACCGCCTGGCACAGCGCGGCGAGCGTCGCGGCGTGCGCCTGCTGCTGCGCGTACGCCTGGTCCATGGCCCAGCGGGCGATGAACAGCGGGAGCAGGACGAGGATCGCCGCGAACAGGCCCACCCGCGGCCAGAGCCCGGCGATCAGCAGGCCGACCATGCCGTAGCCGAGGCAGCCGATCGCGAGCTGGCCGCTCTCGCGCAGGAGCTCGCGCGGCGAGGCCTGCCGGCTGAGCAGCAGCACCCCCGCCATCAGCGTCAGGTTCACCAGGACGAAGGCGACCAGCGCGCCGAGGAACGGCCCGATGACGTTCTCGACCCAGCGGGCCTTCTCGGGGTGGAACCGGTCGCCGTCGAGGAGGTTGAACACCGTCCCGGCCATGAAGCCGCTGAGCGCGAACTGCGCGCCGTTGAAGAGCCGCTTGACCGGGGCGAAGATCCGCTGCCCGGTGACCAGCGCGCAGAGGCCGAGCAGCGCGGCGCCGACCGGGCCGAGCAGCACCACCGACGCCAGGCTGGCGGCGAAGCTCAGCGACACCCTGGCCCGCGTGATGTTCAGCCGCGCGGGCGCCGAGTCGCAGATCAGGAACAGCAGCGCCAGGACGGCGAGCTTCGTCCAGTCGATATCCGTGAAGGACGACGTCGCGATGAGGCCCGCCGCGAGCGCGACCACACCGCAGACGTACGCCCAGGCAGCGAGAGGTAGTCCACGCATTGCCGCCCCTCGGGGAGTGACGAGTTGGCAGGCCGCCACCGGGCTCACATGTGCCAGCCGGCACCTAGACCCAGGACACGCCCTTGGTCATCATCAGCGACGACGACGACGGGACGCTCGGGCGCCGCCCGTGTCCATGCGGTGTCACGCGCTTGTGCATGGCTCCTTGCCTCCCCCCAGCCGAGCCGGGCCGACCGGCCTCGCGGCCGGCCACCGGGACCGGTGCGGTCCAGGTCTCCCGGGCGAGCACGTACCCCGAATTCCTCGGACTGCACGCGCTCCGTCACTGATTTCGGCATAAGCCTAACGCGGACTGCCCAGGTCACACAGGCGTGCAGGAAAACGTGAGCAAAGCGTGAACCAATCGTCACCTTAGGTGATCAATTGTCCTGGTTGAAAATCCAATCATCGGCCCTCTATCCAGCCTGCACAAACCGCCTGCACAAACCGCCTGCACAATCCCGCTGCACATCATGAATGCACGTGCATCCGCAAATGCATCCACCTAATTCCTTAAAGGTCGGCGAACGAGGCCCCGGAGTGGGAGAAAGCGTGGACCAATCAGCGGCGCGCGGGGTTCCGTTCCCGCGCCCAGGCGACCGTCTCCGCAAGCCCTTCGGGCAGGCCGACGGCGGGCTCCCAGCCGAGCGCCTCCCGGGTCCGGCGCGGATCGACCGACATCGCCGGCAGGTCTCCCAGCCGGGGCGGCGCGAACTCCGGGTCGTCCGGCGCCCCCGCCGCCCCGGCGACGAGCGCGTGCAGCTCGCGGTCGGTCGTCTGCAGGCCGGTGCCCACGTTGAGGCGCAGCCCGCCGCCCGCCTCCCCCGCGGCCCGGGCGTACGCGTCGACCACGTCACCGACGTAGACGTAGTCGCGGGTCTGGGAGCCGTCGCCGAAGACCCTGGTCGGACGGCCCGCCAGCAGCGCGTCCGTGAAGATCGAGACGACCCCCGCCTCGCCCTCCGGGGTCTGCCGCGGCCCGTAGACGTTCGCCAGCGTCAGCGTCGTGAAGTCGATCCCGTGCAGCTGCCGGTACATCCCGGCGTACACCTCGCCGGCGACCTTCGAGGCCGCGTACGGCGACGCGGGGCGCAGCTCGGCGTCCGGGGGGACGGGCAGCGCGTCCGGCACCCCGTACACGGCGCAGCTGGAGGTGAACACGACCTTGCGGGCGCCCGCCGCCCGCGCGGCCTCCAGGACGTTGGCCGTCCCGACCACGTTGGTGCGGGCGTCGCCCAGCGGGTCGCCCACGCTGACCCGCACGCTCACCTGCGCGGCGAGATGGAAGACCACCTCGGGGCGGCGGGCCGCCGCCCGCTCGGCGAGCGCCGGGTCGGCGACGTCCATCTCCCACAGCTCGACCCCGGGCCGGGCGTTCGCGCCCGACGACATGTCGTCGACTCCCACGACCTCGTGGCCGTCCGCGAGGAGCCTGTCGACGAGATGGGACCCGATGAATCCGGCCGCGCCGGTGACGAGTGTCAGCACACCGGAAAGATACCGGCGGTCAGGCGCTCTCCGGCTTGCCGGCGCCACCGGACGCCGGGACCTCGCCGGCCCCGGACGCCTGGATCTCGCCGCAGATCTCCTCGATGCGGCCGAGCACCTTGGCGCGCAGTTCGGTCGGGGCCTGCTCGCACCCGCACGACTTGCTCACGAGCTTCTTGACGGCCTCTTCGAGGCCGTACTCGCGCAGGCACGGGCCGCACTCGTCGAGGTGCTGGCGCACCTCGCCGCAGCCGCCCTGGTCGAGCTCGCCGTCGAGGTAGGTGTACACGCGGGCGAGCACCTCGTCGCAGGGCGTGTCGTGGTGGTTGCCGCAGCTCATGTCGACCCCCTGCTCGCGCGGGTGAGCCCGCGCTCGTCGGCGTAGTCCTCGAGCATGCCGCGCAGCTGGCGCCGGCCCCGGTGCAACCGGGACATCACCGTGCCGATGGGCGTGCCCATGATCTCGGCGATCTCCTTGTAGGCGAACCCCTCGACGTCGGCGAGGTAGACGGCGATCCGGAACTCCTCCGGCAGCTCCTGGAGCGCCCGCTTGACGTCGGAGTCGGGCAGGTGCTCCAGTGCCTCGGCCTCGGCCGACTTCAGACCGCTCGACGTGTGCGACTCGGCACGCGCGATCTGCCAGTCCTCGATGTCGTCGGTGGCCGCCTGCTGCGGCTGGCGCTGCCGCTTGCGGTAGGTGTTGATGAACGTGTTGGTCAGGATGCGGTACAGCCAGGCCTTGAGGTTCGTCCCCTCCTTGAACTGGTGGAAGGACGCGAACGCCTTGGCGAACGTCTCCTGGACGAGGTCCTCGGCGTCGGCCGGGTTGCGCGTCATGCGCAGCGCGGCCGAATACAGCTGGTCCAAGAACGGGAGCACGTCGCGCTGGAAGCGCTCCTGGCGCTGCTCCACGGTCTCCGCGGTGCCCGGTACCTGACCCACCCCCTCGGCTCTGGCGCCCGTGGCCTTGACCGGCCGGGCGGCGCCATACCCCTCAGACGATATCGACCCCACAGACGATATCGGTCCGCGCGGCCCTCCGACGCGGGCGGGGGCCCGCGCGTCGCCGCGGGGCGCCGCCGTGCCGGCTCTCCGCTGCTGATCGGCGACGGCTGTGGTCATCCGGCTCGCACCTCCGCTTTCGCTGCTCTGTGAGAGGGTGCAACACCGGAACGCCCCCGCCGATTCCCGGGCGGGGGCGGGCGCTCCGCGACCGTGTCGCCGGGTCCCGTCCCTCACTCAGGGTGATGACCGGCCCCGGACGGGGAAAGATGTGACGTACACGGCTAGAACAGGAGCAATTGGTGCACTCGGTGCCTTCGGCGCGACCTTCCGAGCCCACCATCGCCAGCCTGCGGGACACCTCCGGTGACGGGTCAGGGGACTCCCTGGCGCGCTACTGGACCTTCTACGAGGCGGTGGCGGACGCCCAGCTCACCCGGTGGCTGCCGCGCAGGCCGTCCCGCGTGCTCGACATCTCGGGCGGGCAGGGGCACAGCGCCGCCCGCGCGGCCGCGGCGGGCCACACGGTGCTGGAGGTGCGCGACCCCGAGCGCCGGGGCCGTCCGGCGCCGCTCCGCCCCGGCGCCCCGGAGGGGCGGACCGCCCGCACGGTCCCGCTGATCGCCGACTCCGGCACCCTGTCCTACCTCGCCGACGCCTGCATGGACGCCGTGATCGCCGAGAACCGCGTGCTGTCGCGGCACCTGGCCACCGAGGCCACGATCGGCGAGATCGCCCGCGTGCTGCGCCCCGGCGGCCGGGTCCTGCTGTGCGTCGACTCCCTCACCCTCGGCATGGCGCTGCTGGCCGAGCGCAACTACTGGGCGCACCTGTCGGACGTCCCGAGCGCCGAGGTCGTCCTCGTGCCCTGGCCGGACGGGACGATCACCCGCTCGTTCTCGGCCCACCAGCTCCGCGAGCTGCTCGCCGACGCCGGCCTGGAGGTCGAGTGGATCCGGCCGCGCACGGTGCTGTCCCCCTCGACCGTCGAGCACGTCCTCGGCGAGTCCCCGCGGGCGCTGCAGCGCCTCGTCCGCACCGAGATGGGCGCACGTCAGACCGACGAGTCGCTCGGCATCCACCTCCTGGCCAGCGCCCGGCTGCGCTAGCCGGCGCGTCACGCCGTCACGCCGTCACGCCGGCCGTGGCGGAATTGTCGCGCCCGGAGCGCTCCCCGAGCGGAATGGCGCCGGACCCTCCGGCGCGGCCCCGTGTCAGAAGAGACCCTCGGAATGGTCACCGGAACCACCCCCGGAATTTGCCGGTTCTATAAGTTCCGGGCCGTTGTTCCGCACGTTGTTGACGGCCTTCGAGACGGGATAGGCGTCCATTGTCCCGGCCATGGCGGGAACGAGGAGGCCGCGCACCTGCTCGGTGTCGGTGAGCGCGGGGTCGAGCCAGGCGTCCCACCGGTCCGGTTCGACGACCATCGGCATCCGGTCGTGGATGCGGCCGAGGTCGTCCGGCGCGTTGGTGGTGATGACGGTGCACGTCCACACCCACTCGTCCTCGGGTGACTTCCACAACTCGTACAGGCCCGCCATCGCCATGACCGCGCCGTCCTTGGGGCGGATGAAGTACGGCTGTTTCCGCGGCTTCCCCTTCGCCTTCTTCTCCCCCTCGGCCGGGTCGGCCCCGTCGCCCTGGTCCTGCAGCGTGTACCACTCGAAGTAGCCGTCGGCGGGCAGCAGGCAGCGGCGCCTGGCGAACGCCCGGCGGTAGGACGGCTTCTCGTGCACCGTCTCGACCCGGGCGTTGATCATGCGCGACCCGATGGACAGGTCCTTGGCCCAGGACGGCACGAGCCCCCACCGCACCGTGCGCAACTGGCGCACCGCGGCCGCCTCGTCGGGCTCGTCCTTCGGCCGCCGGTCGAGCACGACCGGCACCTGTTTGGTGGGGGCGACGTTGTAGTCGGCCTGGATGTCCCCGTCCACCGCGTCGAGCTGCACCTGGAACTCGTCCAGGAGCTCCTGCCGCGCGCGGGAGGTGGCGTAGCGTCCGCACATGGGTCCCATCCTGCCGCGCTTGAGGCGCGGCGCGCTGGGCATGTAGCGGGCTATGCGACCCTTCACGACCCTGGCCCGCCCGTTCGTGGCGGCGCCGTACATCATGACCGGCCTGGAGGCACTCCGCGACCCGCGCGAACGCGCCGAGCGGGTGGGCCCGGCCGTCAAGCCCGTCGCCGACCGGATCGACTGGCTGCCGAAGGACCCCGAGACCCTCGTCCGCATGCAGGGCGCGCTCAGCCTCGGCACCGGCGCGCTGCTGCTGACCGGGAAGTTCCGGCGGCTCACGACGCTGGTGCTCGCCGCCCAGCTCGTCCCCGCGCTGGCGACCGAGCACCGCTACTGGACCGAGGACGACCCCGAACGCCGCGCGAACGAGCGCTCCCACCTGCTGAAGAACGCCGGCCTGTTCGGCGCGCTGCTGATGGTGGCGACCGAGCCCCGCCGCGCGCCGCGCACGGCCGAGCTGCGCCGCGCCGTGCGGGAGACGCAGATCAAGAGCGGCGCGGAGGCCAAGGCGATGCGCCGCGAGGCCGCCGCGACGCTGCGGGAGGCGCGCCGCGAGGCGTCCCGTCAGGTTCGCGTCGCCCGCGCCGAGGGCGGGCGCAAGGCCGCCAAGGCGTCCGGCCGTGCCAAGTCCGCCAAGTCCGGCG
The DNA here is from genome assembly GCF_040653175.1 of Actinomadura sp. NPDC048032. NCBI lineage: Bacteria > Bacillati > Actinomycetota > Actinomycetes > Streptosporangiales > Thermomonosporaceae > Actinomadura > Actinomadura sp. NPDC048032. The sequence continues at coordinate 10,786 of NZ_JBEZJP010000004.1, read as the reverse complement.
GCATGTTCCGGCTGGGCAAGGCGGGCGGCAAGGCGGGCGGCGCGCTCACGGCCGCCGGGGCGGCGAGCGGCGCGCTGAAGGCCGGCAAGGCGGGCGGCAAGGCCGGAGGCAAGGCGGCCCGCAAGGCCGGCGGCGCGCTCAAGAGCGCGGGCGCGGGCGGCGCCCTCGTCGCGGGCAAGGCGGCCGGGAAGGCGGGCAAGGCGGCCGGGAAGGCGGGCAGGGCCCGGGGCAGGAAGAGCGGCAGGGGCGGCGGCGCGCTCAAGGGCGTCCTGGCCGCGGGGAGCGCGTTCAAGCTCGGCCGCGCCTCCAAGCCGGGCAAGGCCGCGCGGGCGGGGCAGGCCGTGAAGGCCGGGACGGCGACCCAGGCGGCGAAGGCCGCCAAGGCCGGCCGGACGGTCAAGGCCGGAACCGCCGCCCAGGCGGGCAAGGCCCTGCACGCCGTCAAACGCTGACTTCCCGAAGAGAACCTTAAAAGAGTCTCAAGGGCGTTGAACCGAAGGCGGGGGCGGTCCCGTACTGCCAGATGACCGCCCTTCCAGCACGACGGAGACGCCCCGGCCATGGCAGTTCCCGGATCGACCGGCCGCCCCGGCGGCGGCCTGCGCAGCCTGCTCCGCCGCCCCGGCGCGGCGCGGGCCGCGCAGACCGCGGCCGACGAGGAGATGGCGGCCGAGCTGTACCGCGAGTACCATCGGCCCCTCCTCGCGTTCGTCCTGCGGCTGACGGGCGGCGACCGCCCCTGGGCCGAGGACGTGGTGCAGGAGACCATGATCCGGGCATGGCGCAGCGCGGACCGGCTCGACGACCGGACGTCCTCGCTGATGCCGTGGCTGGCCACGGTCTCCCGGCGTATCGTGATCGACAACCGGCGGCAGCGCGAGGTCAGGCCGCCGGAGGTCGGCGACGGGCCCCTGGAGAACCTCCCGATGGCGGACGAGATGGACGCGCTGCTGCGCAAGGTCGTGGTGACCGAGGCGCTGGAGTCGCTCTCCCCCGCGCACCGGCAGGCGCTGACGGAGACGGTGCTGCGCGACCGGACGGTGAACCAGGCCGCCGAGCACCTCGGCATCCCGGTGGGGACGGTCAAGTCCCGCGTGTACTACGCGTTGCGCGCTTTGCGGGTCGCCTTGGAGGAGAGGGGGGTGACGTCATGAGTTCCCAGGTCGAGCACACCGATGTCGGCGCGTACGCGCTGGGCCTTCTCGAAGAGGGCGACCGTCGGGCGTTCGAGGCGCATCTGCGGGGATGCGGGTCGTGCCAGGCCGAGCTCGGGGAGCTGTCCGGGGCGGCCGGCGCCCTGTCCGGGCTGTCGCCCGCGGCGGCCGGCCCGATCCCGGACGGGCCCGGATGGGAGGGCGCCGGCGAGCCGTCCGCGCCCCCGGCGCCGGTGATCGACATGATGCGGCGCAGGCGGCGGGCCGACCAGCGGTTCCGGCGCGGCGCGTACCTCGCGGGCACGGCCGCCGCGGCCGCGGCGCTGGCCGCGGGCATCGGCATCGGCGCTGCCGTGAACGACGAGGCCCCCGCCCCGAAGCCGCCCGTGACGCAGGCCCTCACCGGCCAGAAGTTCCACGCGGCCGACGCGAGCACGGGCGCGTCCGGGACGGTCGCGCTGGTCGACAAGGGCTGGGGCACGCAGGTCGGGCTGGAGCTGAAGGGCGTCCGGGGGCCGCTGAAGTGCCACCTGGAGGCGGTGTCGCGGACCGGCGAGCGCAGCGTCGTCGCCGGGTGGAGCGTCCCGGACAAGGGCTACGGCGTCCCCGGCCAGCCCAAGCCGCTCGTCATGCAGGGCGGGACCGGGCTCAGCCGCCAGCAGATCGGCCACTTCGAGGTCCGCCTGGACGGCGGCGGAACGCTCCTGACGATCCCCCTCTGATCGTCCCCTCTGATCGCCCCTTCTGATCGCCGCGGGCCGCCCGATCGTCCCGCTCTCTCCGGCGGCGGCCCGATAACCTTGGGGCATGGCCTCTCCGCACTGGTCCGCCCCGGTCGCCCATGCCCCGGTGGACGCCACCGTGCCGCTGCCCGGCTCGAAGTCGATGACCAACCGGGCGCTGGTCCTCGCCGCGCTCGCGGAGGAGCCCACCCGCATCGTCCGGCCCCTGCACAGCCGCGACACCGAGCTGATGGCGGGGGCCCTCCGCGCGCTCGGCGCCGGCGTCGGGGAGGACTCCGCCGACTGGCAGGTGCTGCCGGGGCGCCTGGAGGGCCCGGCGCGCGTCGACGTCGGGCTGGCGGGGACGGTGATGCGGTTCCTGCCGCCGGTCGCCGCCCTGGCGTCCGGCGAGGTGTTCGTCGACGGCGACCCGCGAGCCCGCGAGCGGCCGATGGGCCCCATCATCACGGCGCTGCGGGCCCTCGGCGCCGAGATCGACGACGGGGGGCGCGACGCCCTCCCGTTCACCGTCCGGGGCACGGGCTCGGTGGCCGGGGGCGGGGTGACGATCGACGCGTCGGCGTCGTCCCAGCTGGTGTCGGGGCTGCTGCTGGCCGCGCCGCGGTTCGACAAGGGCGTGGAGGTCAGGCACGAGGGGCCGCCGGTCCCGTCGGCGCCGCACCTGGCGATGACCGTCCAGATGCTGCGCGCGGCGGGCGCCGAGGTCGAGGCGGGGCACGACGCCTGGCGCGTGGCGCCCGGTCCGCTGCGCGGCGGCGAGGTGATGATCGAGCCGGACCTGTCGAACGCGGCGCAGTTCCTCGGCGCGGCGCTGGTCACCGGCGGGCGCGTCACCGTCCCGGACTGGCCGGCCGAGACGACCCAGCCCGGCGACGCGCTGCGGGAGCTCCTCGCCGCGATGGGCGCCGAGGTGACCCGCGGGCCGGACGGGCTGACCGTGCGCGGCGGGGACGGTTTCGGCGGCCTGGAGGCCGACCTGCACGAGGTCGGCGAGCTGACGCCGGTGCTCGCGGCCCTCGCGGCGCTGGCCGGCTCGCCGTCCCGGCTGACGGGCATCGCGCACCTGCGCGGCCACGAGACCGACCGGCTCGCCGCGCTGGTCGCCGAGATCAACGGGCTGGGCGGCGACGTCCGGGAGCTGCCCGACGGCCTGGAGATCCGCCCGCGCCCGCTGCGCGGCGGCGTCTTCCGCACCTACGACGACCACCGGATGGTGATGGCGGCGGCCCTGCTCGGATTGGCCGTTCCCGGCATCGAAGTGGAGAATCCGGGCACCGTCGGCAAGACTCTTCCGGACTTCACCCGGCAGTGGGCGTCGATGCTGGCGTCCGCCTGACAGCAGGGAACGGACCACTGGCACGGAAACACGACTACGACGAGGACGACGTCCGGGTGCGGCCCGGGCGCCGCGGGTCGCGTCCGCGCACCCGCCGCCGTCCCGCGCACGAGGACGCCTCGCCCGGCCTCGTGACGGCCGTGGACCGCGGCCGCTACCGGTGCCTGGCCGACCCCGGCACGGACGACGAGCGCGCCGTCACCGCGATGCGGGCCCGCGAGCTCGGCCGCAAGGGCGTCGTCGTGGGCGACCGCGTCGCGCTGGTCGGGGACGTCACCGGCGCCCAGGACACCCTGGCCCGGATCGTGCGGGTCGAGCCGCGCACCTCGGCGCTGCGCCGCACCGCCGACGACACCGACCCGTTCGAGCGGATCATCGTCGCGAACGCCGACAGCCTGGTCATCGTGACGGCGCTGGCCGACCCCGAGCCGCGGCCCCGCATGATCGACCGGCAGCTCGTCGCCGCCTACGACGCCGGCATGGCCCCGCTGCTCTGCCTCACCAAGGCCGACCTCGCGTCCCCGGACGCCCTGGTCGCCGAGTACGCGCCGCTCGGCGTCCCCTACGTCGTGACCGAGCGCGGCGGCGACCTCGGCGAGCTGCGCCGCCGCCTCGCCGGCCGCACGAGCGTGCTCGTGGGCCACTCCGGCGTCGGCAAGTCGACGCTGGTGAACTCCCTCGTCCCGGACGCCGAACGCGCGGTGAGCCACGTCAACGCCGTCACCGGCCGGGGCCGCCACACCTCCTCCTCGGCGCTCGCGCTGGAGCTGCCCGGCGGCGACGGCTGGATCATCGACACCCCGGGCGTGCGCAGCTTCGGCCTCGCGCACGTCGACCCGGAGAACGTGCTCGGCGCGTTCGACGACCTCGCTGAGGGCGCCGCCGAACGCTGCCCGCCCCGCTGCGACCACCTCCAGGACGACTGCGGCCTGGACGGCTGGGTCGAGGAGGGCCACGCCAGCCGGGCGCGCCTGGACTCCCTGCGCCGCCTCCTCGCCGCCCGCGAGGGCGAGCCCGAATAGGCCGCGGCGCCGCGGATTCCGCCCGCCAAAAGGTGATCTAGCGCGACAATGGCCGCATGGAGCGGCGAGCGATGCTCAAGGCGGCGGCCCTCGGCGGGCTCGGCGGGCTCGGCGTCGCCGGGTGCTCCGATGAGCGGCCCCGCCCGCGCCGGGCTCCGTCCTCACCGCCGAGGCCGACGCCGACCGGCCCCGCCGACTGGAACGCCCTGGAACGCGGCCTGGAGGGGAAGCTGGTCCGCCCGTCCGACGCGTCCTACCAGGAGGCCAGGCGCCTCTACATCCCGCGCTACGACCGGGTCCGCCCGGCGGGCGTCGCCTACTGCGCGACCCCGCAGGACGTCGCGGAATGCGTGGCGTTCGCCACGGTGAAGCGGATGCCGGTGGCGGTGCGGTCCGGCGGGCACAGCTACGCGGGCTGGTCGACGGGCCCGGGCCTCGTGATCGACGTCTCCCCCATGGACGGCGTGAGGCGCGACGGCGACCGCGCGGCCGTCGGGGCCGGGACCCGGCTGATCGACCTCTACGACGGGCTCGCCCGCGACGGTGTGAGCGTCCCGTCCGGGAGCTGCCCCACCGTGGGCGTGGCGGGGCTGACGCTGGGCGGCGGGCTGGGCGTGACGTCCCGCGCGTACGGGCTGTCGTGCGACGCCCTGGAGGAGGTCCAGGTCGTCACGGCGGACGGACGGGTCCTGACCTGCGACGGGCAGCGGAACCCGGACCTGTTCTGGGCGTGCCGGGGCGGGGGCGGCGGCAACTTCGGCGTGGCGGTGGCGTTCACGTTCCGGACGCACGAGGTCGGCGACGTGACGCCGTTCAGCATGCGCTGGCCCTGGCGGAAGGCGGCCGCCGTGGTGCGCGGCTGGCAGCGCTGGGCACCGGCGGCGCCCGGCGAGGTCTGGACGAGCCTGCACCTCGACACCGCCCCCGATCAGGGCGCTCCGGGCGTCGAGGTGACGGGCCTCGCGCTCGCCGGCGCCGACGGCCCCATGGAACGCCTGACGGCCGCCGTGGGCGCGGATCCCGCCTCCACCACCGCCCAGAGCCGGCCCTACATGGACGCGATGAAGTTCATGGGAGGCTGCGCCGGGCAGTCGATCGAGCAGTGCCACGGGCGGGGCGCCCTGCCGGGGCGGCGTCCCGGCGGCGCCTTCCCCCGCACCGAGTACTCGGGGAAGTCGCACATCGCCTACAGGCCGCTGCCCGACGACGCGATCAGCGCTCTGCTCGCCCGGTTCGACAAGGGCAACGACGTCCCGAACCGTTCGGTCCTCATGGACGCGATGGGCGCCGCGATCGCGCGGGTCGGGCCGGGCGACACCGCCTTCCCGCACCGCAAGGGTCTCTTCTGCGTCCAGTACCTGGCGCCTGACGACGCCTGGCTGTCGGCCACGCACGCCGCGATGGAGCCCCACCTGGGAGGCGCCGCCTACGTGAACTACATCGACGCCGGTCTGAAGGACTGGGCCCGCGCCTACTACGGCCCCAACCTGGACCGGCTCAGGAAGGTGAAGGCGGCCCACGACCCCGGGCGCCTGTTCCGCTTCCCGCAGGCCGTCTAGCCCCGCGACTCCTCGAACAGGCTGCGCGCCTTGGCCTCGGCCTCGTTCAGCGCCTGCACGTGCCGGGGCGCGAGCTCCTCCACGCACCGGGTCATCTCCTCGGTGACCTGGCTGAACGCGGCCTCCTCCGCGCCGCGCAGCGCCGCCCGGACGGTCGCGGACCGGGCGCCTAGCGCCGACCACTCCAGCTCCAGCCGCGCCACGGCCTCGTCGAACGCCCGGGACGTCTCGGCTCCGGCGTCCTTCAGCTCGGCCGGGACCGGCCCCCGCCCCGCCTTGCGGGCGTGGCCGGACAGGGCCGAGATCCGGCTGGCGAGCGTCAGCCCCTCGCGGGCCAGCGGGAGCACGTCGTGGATCAGGTCGGTGACCGCCCTGGCGAGCTCCTCGACCCGGGTGAGCAGCAGCTGCGTCGCCTCCTCCAGGGCCTTGGAGGTGCGCTCGGCGACCCGCTCGGCGACGTCCTGCTGCTGCCGCGACAGCGCGGGGACGACGTCGCGGTCGAGCCGGCGGCGCATCTCCCGGCCCCGGTCGCCGTCGCCGGCGGGGCCCGCGCGGTCGGTCCAGTCGGCGAAGACCCGCTCGATGCGCTCCTCCCCGGACGCGGCGATCTCCGCGGTGATCTCCTCCATGGCCTCGCCGACGCGGGCCTTGAGGCGTTCCACCCGCCCGTACAGCGCCTCGCGCTTGAACGGGTCGTTGAGCTCGTTGAGCTGCGCCTGCAATCGACGGGAGACGTCGATGGCGTGTTCGGCCAGGGGGACGAGGCGGTCGGCGAGCTCGTCGAGCGTCTCGGCCCGGCGGGGATCGGTCAGCTCGGCCACCCACTCGGGGAGATCGTGCGCCATGGCCCCCATGCTGCCACCACCCGCGCCCGGAAGCGGGACATCGCGCCCGGCGCGCCGGTCCCGACCGTCCGAAAAGCCGGAACGGCCCGGGTACGTGTGTCGCGACGGGCGGTGATCAGGGTAGCGTGGCTCGCCGTGGCGGGCTATTCCGATGACCTGCGTCTCGCGCACGTGCTGGCGGACGGGGCCGACGACATCACGACCAAGCGTTTCCGCGCCCTCGACCTCGACGTCGAGACCAAGCCGGACCTGACGCCGGTCAGCGACGCCGACCGCAGCGTGGAGGAGCAGATCCGCGGCACGCTGAAGCGGGCCCGCCCGCGCGACGCGGTCCTCGGCGAGGAGTACGGCAGGACCGGCTACGGCAACCGCTGCTGGATCATCGACCCGATCGACGCGACGAAGAACTTCGTGCGCGGCGTCCCGGTGTGGGCCACGCTGATCGCGCTGATGGAGAACGACGAGATCGTCGTCGGGGTGGTCTCGGCGCCCGCGCTGAACCGCCGCTGGTGGGCGGCCCGGGGCGGCGGCGCCTGGACGGGCCGCAGCCTGACCCGCGCGTCCCGCATGAGCGTCTCGTCGGTGGGCGAACTGTCCGACGCGTCCCTGTCCTTCTCCAGCCTGAGCGGCTGGGAGGAGCAGGACCGGCTGCCCCGTTTCCTCGAACTGACCCGCTCGGTGTGGCGGACGCGGGCGTTCGGCGACTTCTGGTCGCACATGATGGTCGCCGAAGGCGCGGTCGACATCTCCACCGAGCCCGAGGTGTCCCTGTGGGACCTCGCCGCCCTCCAGGTCATCGTGGAGGAGGCGGGCGGCATGTTCACCGACCTGTCCGGCGTGCCGGGCCCGGACGGCGGCAGCGTCGTGTGCACCAACGGCAGGCTCCACGCGGAGGTCCTCCGCACCCTCGGCGGCGGCCAGCTGTCCCTGCGCATCTGACGGGGCACATCTGACCGGGCGCATCTGACCGGGGCGCCTCCGCCATGGCGCTCAAGCCGACTCGCGACATATCGTGGAACAGCGGTCGCCCGACGGCCGTTCTACAAGTGGGCGGTTCGTCAACGGAGGTGCGAGATGTCGACCCAGACCAAGCTTGTGATCGGCGGCGTCGTCGTCGGCTTCCTGACCCTGTTCGTCTTCCCGTGGTGGCTGAGCGCGCTGATCATCCTCGGCGTCCTCGGCGCGCCGCTCGTCGGGTACATGATGCTCGACCCGTCCCAGCGCAAGCGGGTGCGGGCGCAGGGGCGCAAGCGCCTCGGGAGCTGAGCCGCGCCCCCGCTAGGGTGCGGATGTGGCGGAGACACGGGTCGGCGTCGTCGGCGCGGGCATCGTCGGGCTGGCGATCGCCCGCAGGCTGACGCTGGAGCGTCCGGGGCTGAGAGTGACGGTCCTGGACAAGGAGGACCGCGTCGCGGCCCACCAGACGGGCCGCAACAGCGGCGTCGCCCACGCGGGCCTCTACTACGCGCCGGGGTCGCTGAAGGCGACCCTGTGCAGGCGCGGCATCGGCCTGCTCAAGGAGTTCTGTACCGACCGGAACCTGCCGTACGAGGAGTGCGGCAAGCTCGTCGTCGCCCGCGACGAGGCGGAGACGGCTGCGCTGGAGGAGATCGAGCGCCGCGCGACGGCCAACGGCGTCCCCGGGCTGCGGCGGCTGGCCGGCGGCGAGCTGGCCGAGATCGAGCCGCACGCGGCGGGCGTGGCGGCCCTGCACTCCCCCACCACGGCGATCGTCGACTTCCCGGCGGTGGCCCGCGCGTTCGCGGCGGACGTCGCGGACGGCGGCGGCGAGGTCAGGCTCGGCTTCGAGGTCGTGCGGATCGGCCGGGCGGGCGACCGCGTCACGGTCGCCTCCCCGCACGAGCAGCTGACCTTCGACCGGCTGGTGGTCTGCGCCGGTCTCCAGTCCGACCGGGTGGCGCGGCTGGCGGGCGACTCCCCGGCCCCGGCGATCGTCCCGTTCCGCGGCGAGTACTACCGGCTCGTCCCGTCCCGGACGGATCTCGTTCGCGGTCTCATCTATCCCGTCCCCGACCCGCGCTACCCGTTCCTCGGCGTCCACTTCACCCGGCGCGTGGACGGCGGCGTGGACATCGGCCCGAACGCCGTCCTCGCCCTCGCCAGGGAGGGCTACCGGCGGCGCGACGTCCGTCCCGCGGACCTGTGGGAGGCGCTCCGCTGGCCCGGCTTCCGCCGCCTGGCCCGGCGGCACTGGCGCACGGGCGCGCGGGAGCTGTACGGGTCGGCGGTCAGGCGGGCGTTCGTCGCCGAGGCCCGCCGCTTCGTCCCCGAGCTGACGGCGGCCGACGTCGTCCCGGCCCCCGCCGGCGTCCGCGCCCAGGCGGTCGACCCCGACGGCACGCTCGTGGACGACTTCCGCATAGGCCGCCTGGGCCCGATCACCACCCTCCGCAACGCCCCGTCCCCCGCAGCCACATCCTCCCTGGCCATCGCAGAGCACGTAGTGAAAGAGCTGCTCTAGTCCCAGAGTTCGCGGTCGTCGCTGTGGGGGTCGTGGACGATCGCGTCGCCGGGGCCGTCGAAGACCATCACCGCGCGGTCCGACGGGTCGAACCGCTCCCAGCCGGGGTCGCCGTCGACGGCGAAGCGGGTCCAGGCTCGATGCATGCGGTCGGCGAGCGCCTGCGGCGGGTTCGGCCCGGTGAGGCCCTCCTCCTCGCCGGTGAGGTTGTCGAAGACGAAGCCGAGCTCCAGCGCGTGGCAGGCGCCGAGGTCGTGGTTCGGCGACCGCCACGCGAACTCGTACATCCAGGTGCGCCCGCCGGACGCGCGGTGCCCGGCGGCGGCGCGGTGGGCGGGGATGCGGAACAGGCTGTCGGTGATGATCGTCGCGAGCAGCTCGCCGGACGTCGCCTCCGGATGGTGGGCGCGGTAGGCGGCGGGCAGCCCCGGCGGGACGCCCATGCCCGCGGCGACCGCGCCGACCAGTTCGTCGGTCAGGTCGGCGGCGATGCCGGTCGGCATCAGGAAGAATCGGAACTCCTCGGTGGTGTACCCGATGAGCAGGTCCACGTCCCGCCCGGCGCCGGCGGCGATGGCGTCCTCGGGGCGCCGGGTGATCAGCTCGCCGTCCAGGACGGGCGTGAGCGCCATGCCGCCCGCGGCGGTGGTGGCGCCCCAGCGGCCGGGGTCGGGCAGCATCGCGACCTCGGCGGCGACCTCGTTCTGGACGGGGATGACGGCGGCCGGGTCGAGCGCGGCGAACGCCTCGGCGGTGGGCTCGACGCCGAGCCGGGCCGCCATCTCCTTGGTGACGAGCAGGGCGTCGGCCGGGTCCTGGGCGATGCTGCCCGCGCCGCTCTGCGCGACGGCCCGATGGAAGAGGCCGAGGTCGAGGGAGAGCAGGGTGGTGACGCTCATCCCGCCCGCCGACTCGCCGAACACGGTGACGCGGGCGGGGTCGCCGCCGAACGCGGAGATGTTGTCGCGGACCCACTCCAGGGCGGCGATCTGGTCGAGCAGCCCGCGGTTGGGCGGAGCGCCGGGCAGATACGCGAAGCCCTCGACGCCGAGCCGGTAGTTGATCGTCACGCAGACGACGCCGTCGCGGGCGAAGTTGCGGCCGTTGTAGACGGGCACCGCGCCCGATCCGTTCCGGAAGGCACCGCCGTGGATCCACACCATCACCGGGAGGCCCTCCTCGCCGTCCGGAAGGCGGGGAGTCCACACGTTCAGGTTGAGGCAGTCGTCACCGGGGATCTGGGGGTCGGGCACGAGAGCGGCGAACACCGGGGGGTAGCCGGGCTTGGGCGCGGTCGGCCCGTACTCGACGGCGTCACGGACACCGTCCCAAGGCTCGGGCGGCCGCGGAGCCTGAAACCGGTCGGCCCCGAACGGCGGCGCGGCGTAGGGAATCCCGAGAAACGCGGTCACACCGTCCCGCTCCGCGCCCCGGACCTTCCCGTAGGACGTCTGCACGACCGCCGCCATGCCCCACCTCGCTTCTAGAACGAAATTCGATACCCAAAGCCTACGGGACACACCCCCGCAATCACCTCAACCCAAGGGCACTGCCCATGACCTCCCACCTCAGCCACCACCGCGACCACGCAACAACCTCAATAGTTGCGATCGCGTCCGAAGGCAGGTTCGAGCGAAGCGAGAAC
>NZ_JBEZJP010000003.1:0-70560 GCF_040653175.1 Actinomadura sp. NPDC048032 | reverse complement strand
GGCGAGCGGGTCCGCCGACGGCTCCGTCCGCCTGTGGGACCTCGCCACCGGCCACACCGCGCACACCTTCGCCGTCCGGCAGAGCCGCCTCGTCGGCGAGCTGACCAGGACGTCCGGCGGCTGGAAGCTCAGCGGGCTGGGCCAGGCTCCGGCGGAGGGATCCTGACATGGCGGAGCTCGGCCGTACTTCTCTGCGGACCGCCCGGCTCTTGCGGAACACCGCGTGGTGGCGGGCCCGCGCGTCCTCGCCCATCGCTCTCGGCCTCGCCGCCGTCCTGCTCGCCGCCTTCGGCGTGTGGGCGCTCCGGCAGGCCGGCGGCCTGCGGGACGACCCGTCCGCCCGCAACGCCGCGCTCACCGACGGCGCCGCGACCAGCGAGGTGAAGGGCGCCGTCGCCGACATGATCGGCAAGGTGTTCTCCTACGACTACGCCGCCCCCGGCCGGACGTCGCGGGCGGCACGCGCGTCCCTCGCCGGCGACGCCGTCCGCCAGTACGAGGCGATCTTCGGGAAGGTCCGCGAGGACGCCCCGAAGGCGAGGACCGTGCTCAGCACCCGCGTCACCGACAGCGCCGTCACCACCCTGACCGGCGACCGCGCCGCCGTCCTCGTCTTCGCCGACCAGCGGACCACCCGCACCGCCGACGGCGAGAGCACCCACGCGCCCGCCATGCTCACCGTCACCGCCGCCCGCCGCGACGGCCACTGGAAGATCACCGCACTCGACGCCTTCACCGCCGGCTGAGCGGGCTTTGTCGCTCCACTGACAAAAGCCGCCGTGAATCGTTGCGATGCGTGCATGGTGCGCGCCCGCTCCGGAGGAGCACACTCGGCCCCTTCGTTCCCCCGACGAAGGCGGTATGTGATGCCCGACGGCTTCGATTTCGACGTGATCGTGGTGGGCTCCGGGTTCGGCGGCAGCGTGTCGGCCCTGCGGCTGGCGGAGAAGGGCTACCGGGTCGCGGTGGTCGAGGCGGGGCGCCGCTTCGACGAGGGCACGCTGCCCAAGACGTCGTGGCGGCTGCGCAGGTACGTGTGGGCGCCGCGCCTCGGGATGCGGGGGATCCAGCGCGTCCACCTGGTGGGCGGAAAGGCCGGTGTCCTCGTGCTGGCCGGGGCGGGCGTCGGCGGCGGCTCCCTCGTCTACGCGAACACCCTCTACGTCCCGCCGGAACCGTTCTTCAAGGACCGCCAGTGGGGCCACATCACCGACTGGCAGGACGAGCTCGCGCCGTTCTACGACCTGGCCCGCCGCATGCTCGGCGTCACCGTGAACCCGCTCGTCACGCCCGCCGACGAGGCGATGAAGCGCGTCGCCGAGCGGATGGGCGTCGGCGACACTCACCACCCGACGCCGGTCGGCGTGTTCTTCGGCGAGAGGCCCGGCGAGGACGCCGCCGACCCCTACTTCGGCGGCGCGGGCCCCCGCCGCACCACCTGCACCGGCTGCGGCTCCTGCATGATCGGCTGCAAGGTCGGCGCGAAGAACACGCTGACCAAGAACTACCTGTACCTGGCGGAGAAAGCGGGCGTGCGAGTCGTCCCCGACACCACCGTCACCGCCCTGGCGCCCCGGGAGTCCGGCGGGTACGAGGTGACCGCCGAGCGCACCGGCCCGTTCCGCGGGCGCCGCCGGACGCTGACCGCCGAGCACGTCGTCCTCGCCGCCGGGACGTACGGGACGCAGCGCCTCCTGCACCGCATGCGCGCCGCCGGCCGTCTCCCGCACCTGTCGCCGCGCCTCGGCGAGCTCACCCGCACCAACTCCGAGGCGCTCCTCGGCGTCGAGCGCATGACCGTCTGGCACCGCGCGAAGGACGTGGACCACAGCACGGGCCTCGCCATCACCTCGTCGTTCCACCCGGACGACAAGACCCACATCGAACCCACCCGGTACGGCGCGGGCAACAACGCCATGGGCGTCATCCGGACCCTGCTGGTGGACGGGGGCGGCGCGCCCCGCTGGCTGAAGTTCCTCGGCCAGGCCGCCCGGCACCCGACCGTCATCCTGCGCGGCCTGTCCCTCAGGGACTGGGCCAAGCGGACCGTCATCGCGCTGGTCATGCAGACCGCCGACAACTCCATCACCATCGGCGAGGAGCGCGGCCTCCTCGGCCGCCGCAGGCTCGTCGCGCGCCAGGGCGACGGGGAGCCCAACCCCACCTGGATCCCCGTCGCGCACAGGGCCGTCCGGATGCTCGCCGAGGAACTCGACGCCACCCCCGGCGGGACGTGGTTCGACCTGTTCAACATCCCGACGACCGCGCACTTCATCGGCGGCTGCGTCATCGGCGAGACGCCCGAGACCGGCGTCGTCGACCCGTACCACCGCGTCCACGGGCATCCGGGCCTGCACATCGTGGACGGCTCGGCGGTCACCGCGAACCTCGGCGTCAACCCGTCCCTCACCATCACGGCCCAGGCCGAGCGCGCCATGGCGTTCTGGCCGAACCGGGGCCAGAAGGATCCCCGTCCGGAGCCCGGCCGCCCCTACGAGCGCGTCGACCGCGTCCTGCCCGGGAGGCCCGCCGTCCCGCCCACGGCCCCCGCCGCGCTCCGATGACGCCTTGCCATAGTCAGATGATCGATATATAACGATCATATGCCCAAATCCATGCAGGAGCCGACGTTCCTGATCCTCACCGCGCTCGCGGACGGCCCGCAGCACGGCTACGGGATCATGTCCGACGTCGAGCAGATCTCCGCCGGGCGCGCCCGGCTGCGCGCCGGCACGCTCTACGCCGCGCTGGACCGGCTGCAGGCGGAGGGGCTCATCGCCCCCGACCGCGAGGAGGTCGTGGACGGCCGGCTGCGCCGCTACTACCGGCTCACCGAGGACGGCGCCGCCGCGCTGAGCGCCGAGGTCGAGGCGCTCCAGCACCGGACGCGGGTCGCCGCCCGCCGCCTGGCCGCCTTCCCGGACCTGCGCGGCGGCACCACCCCGGCCTTCGGGGGGCTCCGGTGAGCGCGCTCGAACTCCGCTACCGCCGCCTCCTCGCCTGCTACCCGGCCGGACACCGCGCCGAGCACGGGGAGGAGATGCTGGACGTGCTGATGTCCGCCGCCCGCCCCGAGCAGACGCGGCCGTCCCTCGCCGACACCGCCGACCTGCTCCTCGGCGCCGTCCGCATCCGGCTGCGCCGCGCCACGGGCGACGCCACCGGATCGCCGTGGCCGGGAGCGCTCGCCGTCGCCGGCCTCGTCGCGATGATCATGCTGGTGGCCGACGGGGTGCGCTTCGCCGTCAACGTCCCGCAAAGGGGGATACTGCTCGACATGCGGCTGGACGACGGCACCACCCTCTGGGGCCTGCTCCCCGTCTACTACGGCACCGCGCCGTTCTGGCTGGCGTGGGCCGCCATCGCGGTCCTGGCCTGGCGCGGAGCCCGCCGGCACGCCGCCACCGCCGCCTGCGCGGTGACCGCCGCGCAGATCGTCCTCGCGCTCTGGGCCGTGAACTTCCCGGAAGCCCCGTACGCCTTCGTGGCGTCCTCCTTGGCGGGCGTCCCGCTGCCGCTCGCGCTGCTGGCCACCGCGTCGCTGGTCGCGTCCCCCGGCCCCCGGCACGGCGCCCGCCTGCTCGGACGCGCCCGCGTCACCGGGGTCGCGGTCATGGCGGGAACCCTGGTCGCGCTCTCGTCGCAGCCGCTGTTCACCCTTCTCCTCCAGGGTGACCTCGGCCTGCCGAAACTGATGAAGGACCCCGAACACGCCTACGCCTTCGTGCAGATGTGGAGCCGCCTCCAGTTCGTGGCCGCTCTGGCGGTCGCCGTACTCGCCTGCACCGCCCTGGCGAAGTCCGCTCAGGGCCGCCGGTCCTGCGCGCTCCTGGCCATGGCGGGTCTGCCGCTCCTCGTCCGCGTGGGCCTGTCGTACCTGGAGGAGGGCAGCGACTTTCCGGTACTCACCCACCTTCTGGTGGAGTGCCTGGCGGGTTTCGCCGTGACGATGCTCGTCGTCCGCCTTGTGGAGCTCCCGCTCAGAAACAGGGCCCCCGGCCGTCCTGGCGAGGCCTGACGGCCCGGGGTCGGGGCTACTCCTCGGCTTCGGCCTCCTCGGGTTCGGCCGGCGGCTCCTCCACGGCGCGGCGGGTCGCCTGGTGGACGCGGACGGCCAGGATCGCGCGGGCGAACCGTCCGGCCAGCTCGCCGTCCATCAGCTCGGGGACCTGGTCGACGCCGACCAGGCCTCCGGGCTGGACGGTGACCGCGCCCGTGTCGCCGACCCGCACGCCGCGGCCGTCGTCGAGGTCCTCCATGGACGGGAGGTCGAGCGCGGCGCGCAGGGTGTCCTGCAGCGCCCGCACGGTCGCGGCGTCGCGGTCGATGCGGATCTCGGCGGCGTCCGCGCGCTCCTCGGCCCGGTCGGCCCGCGCCCGCTCGCCGTCGATCCGGGCGTCGGCCGCGTCGGCGAGCTGCTCGGCGCGCTCGGCCCGCGCGGCCAGGTCCGCGGCCCGCTCCGTCGCGGCGTCGCGTTCCACGCTCAGCCCCGCGACCTCGCCCTGCACGACGCTCAGCTCCGCGCGCAGCCGCCGCTCGGTGTCGGCCGCGGCCTCCAGCTTGGCGCGCGCCTCCGCCAGTTCGGCCCGCACGTCCGACAACTCGGCCCGTACGTCGGCGAGGTCGCTCTTGGCCGCGGCCAGCGCGAGCTGGTCGTTGCTCAGCCGCGCGGCCAGGTCGTCGCGCTCGCGCTCGGCCTCGGTGCGCGCCTGGTGCTCGGTGCTCCACGCCGCCTCGGCGCGCTTGCGGATCCCCTCGGCGTGCGCGGCCTCGTTGGCGGACGTGGCGCGGGCCTGCTGGTGGGCGCCGGCCTCCCTCCACGCGTTGGCCTCGCTCTCCTGCGCGGCCGTGACGCTGGCCTTGGCGGCGGCGAGCCCGGCGGCCAGCTCCTCCTGGGCCGCCACGGCGTCCAGGCGGGCCGCCTCCGCGCGGGCCTCGGCCTCGGCCGCGCGGGCGTCCGCCTCGGCGGCCTCGCGCCGCGCGTCCCGCGCCTCGGCGAACGCCTTCTCCGCGGTGCCCAGCACGTCGCGGACCTCGCCGTCCAGCCGCACGCCCAGCACGCCCGCGCTCTCGACGAGCTGCGCGACCAGCCCGGCCAGCCGCTCGACGTCCCGCCCGAACGCGCCCGCCGGGGCGGGAACGGGGCTCGGGGCGCGCTCGGCCGGCTCGTCCGCGGCCACCGGCGCGCCGCCCGGCAACCGGATCGGCGCGGTCAGCACGCCGTCGTCCGGGACCTCTTGATCTTCGCGCACGCGAGCATCCTAGTGAACCACTCCGTTTCGTACCTCCCCCGCGAAAAGGTTCATATCGGTCAGCCAGGGAGGCCCCGCTCGTAGGCGGCCGCGACCGCCGGCGCGGTCCCGGCCAGGGGTGGGGGCACAAAGATCTTCAAGCCCGGGAGCCGCCGGTATCGGCAGGCTGGCCGCACGCGGGTGCCGAGAGGCCCCGCGCTTCATACCCGTCAAGTACGTCAGCAGGGGGTCCCCCATGTCCGTTCTCAACGCTCTCGGCGCGGTCATCATCGACTGCTCCGACCACACCGCGCTGGCCGAGTTCTACCGGAAGGCCACCGGCTGGGAGGTCGGCTACGGCGACGACGACGTCGTCTACCTCGACAGCGGGTCCGCGCCGCAGCTGGCGCTCCAGCGGATCGAGGGGTACCGGCCCCCGGTCTGGCCCGGCGCCGCCAAGCACGCGCACCTGGACTTCGCCGTCGCGGACGTCGAGGTCGCGGTGAAGGAACTGCTCGCCCTCGGCGCGACCCGCCCCGACACCCAGCCGGGCGGCGACGAGTGGACCGTGCTCCTGGACCCGGAGGGCCACCCCTTCTGCATCGCCGCCGGCGACTGACCGGCGGGGTCGCTAGGCAGGCCGGGGGGACGTGCGGTCGGCGGCGACGATGGCGTCGACCAGGCCCGGGAAGACCTCGTCGATCTCGTCGCTCCGGAGGGCGTTCATCCGGGAGGTGCCGACGTAGTACTGCCGGATGAGCCCCGCCTCGCGCAGGATCCGGAAGTGGTGCGTGGCCGTGGAGTTGCTCACGGGCAGGTCGAAGGCGCCGCAGCGGATGTCCTCGGCGGCCTCGCGGAGCTTCGTGACGATGCTCCGCCGCACGGGGTCGACCAGGGCTTCGAGGATCTGCTGAAGCGGGATCGTCCGGACGTCGGGGTGCGCCGGGATGCGGTCGTCCTCCATGGCGCCCATAGTACGACACCCATCAAAGTTTGACAGCCATCGTACTAAGGGGTTCAGTGGACCGACCTGCTACGAGGAAGGGCCCCGCGATGGCCAAGACGGTGATGTTCCACGAGCTCGGCGGTCCCGAGGTGATGCGGATCGAGGACGTGGAGGTCCGCGAGCCCGGCCCGGGCGAGCTGCGGATCCGGGTGGAGGCGATCGGCCTCAACCGGGCCGAGGTGCTGTTCCGGACCGGCCGCTACATCGAACCGGTGACGGCGTTTCCGGCCAGGCTGGGCACCGAGGCCGCGGGCGTCGTGGAGGCGGTCGGCGAAGGCGTCACCGGGTTCCGGCCAGGGCAGCCCGTCAGCACGGTCCCCGGGTTCTCGCAGAACGAGTACGGCGTCTACGCCGAGCAGGCGATCGTGCCCGCCTCGGCCGTGCTGCACCGTCCCGAAGGGCTCGGCGCGGTCGAGGGCGCGGCGGTGTGGATGCCGTACCTGACGGCCTACGGCGCGCTGGTCGAGGTCGGCGGCATGCGGCCCGGCGACACGGTCGTGCTGAACGCCGCGTCCAGCAGCGTGGGCCTGGCCGCGATCCATGTCGCCGACCGCGTCGGCGCGACCCCGATCGCCCTGACACGCACCGCCGCCAAGAAGGACGCGCTGCTCAAGGAGGGCGCGGCCGAGGTGATCGTCACCGGGGAGGACGACGTGGCCGGACGGGTGCTCGCGGCGACCGGCGGCCGGGGCGCCGAGTTCGTCTTCGACGCCGTCGCGGGCCCCGGAGTGACGGACCTGGCCCGGCTCGTCGCCCCCGGCGGGTCTCTCCTGGTGTACGGGGCGCTGAGCGGCGAGCCGACGCCCTACCCCGGCATCGAGCTCGGCCTGCCGGCGCTGAACATGCGCACCTACACGATGCTGGAGACGGCCAGGGACCCCGAACGCCTCCGCCGCGCCGCCGCCTTCGTGACCTCCGGCCTGCGCTCGGGCGCGTTCCGCCCCGTCGTCGACCGCGCCTTCCCCCTGGCGGAGATCGCCGACGCCCACCGCCACCTGGAGTCGAACACCCAGATCGGCAAGATCGTCGTCACCGTCCCCCGCTGACGCCCCGAGGAGCCCGGAGCGTCGTCCGAGCCGGCGCGGCCCTGACGCCCGCGCCAGGCCACGGGTGTCCGGATGTGACAGGACCTCGTCATGGCGGCCATCGCGACCCGCTGCGAGGATAGGGACATGTCCGCTTCGCACCGTGTCGTCATCGCCGTGTTCCCGTGCGTCGATCTTCTCGACGTCACCGGGCCCGCCGAGGTGTTCGCGATCGCGAACCGGGAGCTGTCCGGCGGGACCCCGTACGAGGTGCTGCTCGCCGGGCCGGACGGAGGCCAGGTGCGCACCAGCGCGGGTGTGCGGCTCGCCACCGACCTGACGTTCGAGGAGGTCGGCGACCGGGTCGGCACCCTCGTGGTGCCCGGCGCGCTCGACTCCGCCGGCGTGCCGGTGGTCGATCCGGATCTCGTCGGATGGATCGCGGAGACCGCCCGGCACGCCCGGCGGGTCGCGTCGGTCTGCGTCGGCGCGCACCTGCTGGCCGCGGCGGGGCTGCTGGCGGGCCGGACGGCGACCACGCACTGGGCCACCGCCGACCGGCTGGCGGCCGACCACCCGGATGTCGTCGTGGACCCCGATCCGATCTATGTCCGGTCGGGGAGGGTGTGGACGGGCGCGGGAATCAGCGCCTGCATGGACCTGGCGCTCGCCCTCGTCGCCGAGGACCACGGCGAACGGGTCGCGCTGGCGGTCGCCCGGCAGCTGGTGATGTATCTCAAGCGCCCAGGCGGGCAGAGCCAGTTCAGCGTGCCGCTCTGGCACGCGCCCGCGCAGCGCCGTGACATCGACGAGCTGCGAGCGTGGATCTGCGCGAACCCGGCCGAGGATCTGTCGGCGGCCGCGCTCGCCGAGCGGATGTGCCTGAGCGAACGGCACTTCAGCCGGGTCTTCCGCAAGGAGACCGGCGCCACCCCCGCCGCGTTCGTCGAGGCGGCGCGCGTGGAGGCGGCGCGGCGGTTGCTGGAGGGCACCGACGAGCCGCTCGACCGGGTCGCCACCGCCGCCGGGCTGGGGTCGGCGGAAACACTGCACCGGGCGTTCCGGCGGCGCCTTGGCACGACTCCGGCGTCCTACCGGCGGCGGTTCCGCACCGCCGCCTGACCTTTCCCCTGTTTCCCGGCCCCGCGCGGCCGGTGCCCAACCCTGCCTTTCCCTTTCTCGAGGAGGATGCGATGAGTGCTGTTTCGGCGACCCTGCGTGAGCTGATGGGCCTGGACGGCGGACTGCCGTCCCTGGCCGCGAGCACGCTGATCATGATCGACTTCCAGAACACCTACCGCACGGGCGTGATGGCGCTGCCCGGCGCCGACCGGGCGCTGGACGCGGCGGCGCGGCTGCTGGACCGTGCCCGCGCCGCCGGGACGCCGGTGGTGCATGTCGTCAACGACGGCGGTGAGGGTGGCCCCTACGACATCCGCGCCGAGATCGGCCAGGTCGTGGAGCGGGTCGCGCCCCGTGACGGTGAGCCGGTCGTGGTGAAGGGCTTCCCTGACTCCTTCCACGAGACGGACCTGCTGGACGTGCTGCGCGGGGCCGATGCGGGGCCGGACCTGGTGCTGGCGGGCTTCATGACGCACATGTGCGTGCAGTCCACCGCGCAGGGCGCGTTCAACCGCGGTTACCGGCCGACCGTCGTCGCGGAGGCGAGCGCCACCCGGCCCTTGCCCGGCCCGGACGGAGCGCCGGTCCCGGCGGAGGTGCTGCACGCGGCGGCCCTGACCACGATCGGCGACCTGTTCGGCCGGGTCGCGGCGCGCGTGGACGACCTGCCCGCCTGAGGTCAGGCGTCCGCGCCCGCGCCGTCCTGGCCGCCCCGGCGCTGCCGCCGCGCGGACCAGGCGCCGGCGTCCTCGCTGTAGCGGACCAGGAACCGCGCGAACTGGACGCGTTCGGCCAGCTCCCAGTCCGCCGTGATGTCCTCGAAGGTCGCGCGCTGCTCGGAGGCGAAGCGGCGGCGCTCGGCCTCTCCGGCGTCCGTGAGTTCCAGGACGGTGCGGCGGCTGTCCGCCTGGGACGCGGCCCGCCGCAGCAGCCCGTCGGCGATGCAGGCGGCGACGGTGCGGCTGGCGACGGGCTGGGTGACCCCCATCTCGGCGGCGAGCCCGCCGACCGTCATCTCCCCGGGCGCGTTCGCGACCACGTTGAGGACGAGGTTGCGCGTGAGGTCCGCGCGCCCGCCGGAGGTGCGCCGCCGCAGGTGCGACAGCGCGGGCCCGATCTGGTCGAGGAGGGCGCTGCCGTCGGTTCCCGGGTCCCGGGGGGCGTTGTCCATGCGGCCATCCTACGGAGTGGCGCCCGGCATGCATATACATGACGTCATGCATTTGCATAGCAAGTGCTATATATTGGCGGCACACCCTACGGATCGAGGTAAGCCGTGCCCGTGACCGCTGTCACCGGCGCCCAGGTCTTCGACGGCGAGAAGAACCTGGGCGTGACCACCGTGCTCATCGAGGACGGGCGGATCGCCCGCGTCGGCGGCGACGTCCCGGAGGGCGCCGAGATCGTCGACGGCGCCGGGGCGACGCTCCTGCCGGGCCTGATCGACGCCCACGTCCACACGTCCCGGGAGTCGCTCGCCCTGGCGCTGCGCTTCGGCGTGACGACCGAGCTGGAGATGCAGGGCCTCCACACGCGCGACAACCGCGGGGACATCGGCGAGAACGACGCCCTCGCCGATGTGCGGTCCTCCGGGTTCGGCATCACGCCGCCGGGCGGCCACCCGAGCGAGCTGTTCCCGGAGGGCTTCCGCCCCGGGCCGCCCCCGGGCGTGAAGCCGCCCGGGCAGCCGCCGCTCATCCCGTTCTCCACCACGCCGGAGGAGGCCGTCGCGTTCATCCCGCAGCTGATCGAACGCGGCTCCGACTACATCAAGTTCATGGTCGACGACGGCAGCGTCGAGGGGCACCCCGGCCTTCCGATGCTCGACCAGGCCACCCTGAACGCCGGCGTGGCCGAGGCCAAGAGGCGCGGCATGCTCACCGTCGCCCACACCCTGACCCTGGACGCCACCCGCATGGCCGTCGAGGCGGGCATCGACGGCCTGGCCCACCTGTTCATGGACCGGCCCCCCACCGGCGAGATCATCGACCTGATCAAGGACGCGGGGGTGTTCGTCGTCCCCTGCGTCGTCCTGAACGCCTCCATGATGGGGATCACCGGCGGCGACCTCGCCGACGACCCCCGCGTCGCGTCCCGGCTGAGCGCCGACTGGGACACGACGCTGCGCTCCAGCTATGGCCACTACCCGCAGGGCGAGATCGACGACGTCCTGGCCACCGTCAAGGCCCTCGGCGACGCGGGCGTGGACCTGCTGGCGGGCACCGATGCCGCCATGCCCCTGCCGTTCCTGGGCGGGATCGCCCACGGCGCGAGCCTCCACCACGAACTGCAGTACCTGGTCCGCGCCGGACTCGACCCGGCGCACGCCCTGCGCGCGGCCACCTCCGTCCCCGCCCGCCGTTTCGGCCTCGACGACCGCGGACGCATCGCCGAGGGCCTGCGCGCCGACCTCCTCCTCGTCGACGGCGATCCCACCACCGCCGTCTCCGACACCCTCAACACCCGCGCCGTCTGGCGCCGCGGCACCCGGAGACACTCCGGCATGTGAAGCGGCGGCCTCACGGGCATCCTATAAATACACGGACGTCTATATGATTTCCCGGGCGGCCTTGCCGAGCTGAGGAGAGCCGATGCGCGAGGGTCTGGAGCTGGCCGGGCGGTACCGGCTGGAGGCGCCTCTCGGCAAGGGCGGCATGGGTGAGGTGTGG
The DNA here is from genome assembly GCF_040653175.1 of Actinomadura sp. NPDC048032. NCBI lineage: Bacteria > Bacillati > Actinomycetota > Actinomycetes > Streptosporangiales > Thermomonosporaceae > Actinomadura > Actinomadura sp. NPDC048032. Next base: position 59,507 of record NZ_JBEZJP010000003.1, on the reverse strand, counting down.
CAGGGCGTCGACCTGCGGCTCCGCCGCCCCGTGGCGGTGAAGATCCTGACGTTGAGCGGGGACGTCGACGGGGCCGGGGTCGCGCGGTTCCGGCGGGAGGCGGAGATCGCCGCGACCCTGAACCATCCCGGCATCACCACGGTGTTCGACGTCGACGAGCACACCGACGGGGGCCTGCGGCTGCTGTTCCTGGTGATGGAGCTGATGCGGGGGCGCGACCTGGCCTCGGTCCTGCGCGACAGGCCGGCCGGGCTGCCCGCCGCGCAGGTGACGGACTGGGCGGTGCAGATCCTCGACGCCCTGGCCGCCGCCCACCGGCGCGGGGTCGTGCACCGGGACATCAAGCCGGCCAACCTCTTCCTGACCGACACCGGGCAGGTGAAGGTCTGCGACTTCGGGATCGCCCGCCTCGCCGACGCCACCAAGATCACCGCTACGGGGTCGTCGGCGGGGACGCCGGTCTACATGGCGCCCGAGCAGATCGAGGGCCACGCCGTCGACGAGCGCACCGACCTGTACGCCTTCGGCTGCGTGCTCTACCAGCTGCTCACCGGGACGACCTGGGTGGACACCGAATCCAGCGCCGGCGCCATCCTCTACCAGCACCTCAACAAGGCCCCGGCGCCCCCGCGATCCGTCCGGCCCGACATCGACGACCGCCTGAGCGCCCTGGTCCTGGACCTGCTGGCCAAGCAGCCCGACGCGCGTCCGAGGGACGCGGCCACCGTCGCCGAACGCCTGCGCGGCCTCGCCGCCCGCCCGCCGTTTCGCGGCGAGCCGATGGGGCCGCTGCATGTCCCTCCCGAACAGCGCGGCGGATACCCCTGGACTCCACAGCCCCAGATGGCGAGCCACCCCACGGTGGCGGTCCAGCGTGGCGGCGCCGGCACCGCGATCGCCGCGATGGCGCTGGCCCTGCTGTGCGTTCCGGGGCTCCTGATCATGCTCTTCCACTCCGCGTTCGACCTGCGCCCGCCCGATTCGCCGGACAGGGTGCTGGCCTATGTGAACCAGGCGGCGGGCTTCGCGGAGCCGGTCGCTCTCGTCGTCGGCGTGGTACTCCTGTCCCGGCGCAAAGCGGCAGGACGCTGGACGATCGTGATGACCGCCGGGTTGGTGGCGCAGCGCATGTGCGCCAGGGAAAGCGGATACGGGTGGGGTCCCCTGGTGATCGTCTTCATCCTGGCGACCGCTGCCCTGATCATGGCCGCGCTCCCGTCCACCGGCCGCTGGTGCCTGGGCCCAACGCCGCACCGGACGAGGGAGGCTCATGCTCAACCTGACGCGAATCGCTGAGGACCCGGACTCCCTGCGGAGCCGTCTGGAGTCGCCCGACGGCGTGCCCCTCGTCTTTCGTCCCTTGGCCCGAACCGACGCCGAGAGTCTGGCAGGCTTTCTCGCCGCGCTTTCTGCCGAGTCCCGCAGGTTCAGCGGGTTCGACGGCGACGACCTGGCGGCCGCGCAGGAGTTGTGTGCGGCGATCGCGCGCTACGACAAGCTCCGCCTGGTGCTGGAGGAAGAAGCGTCAGCCAGGACCGTGGGGCTGCTGGAGTTCAGCCTCTCGCTGCCGGAAGGCGACCTCGTGCGCTACCGCAGAGCCGGAATCCACCTTGATGAGGCGACCGACTGCCGGTTCGGCCTGACGCTGGCCGACGACCACCAGGGCAAGGGGCTGGCGACGCTGGTCTTGCCGCTCGTCTGCGAGGTCGCCCGGCGGCTCGGCAAACGCAGAATCATCCTGTGGGGCGGCGTTCTGGCCGACAACCCCCGCGCCATCCGCTTCTACGAGAAGAACGGCTTCCGTCGGGTCGGCTCCTTCACCGGGCCGGACGGCCAGACGTCCCTGGACATGATCCTGGACATCGATCCCCGATGAACGGGCTGGGCACGGAACGCATCGTGCCTGGGTGGGACGTCCATATCCTCTGATCTCGTCGCCGTCCGTGGGTATCCGACCGCTCTCGCGATCGCGATGGGAACCGGATGGGGGCGGCTCGGCAACAACGGGTGTTCCGACCCGAAGCCGAGAGGCCGTGTATGAGCACTGCGAGTGAAGAGGACGCCGATGACGCCTCCGTCATCAGGCGGTCCCGGCAGGAGCCCGAGGCGTTCGCCGAGGTGTTCCACCGGTACGCCCCGGACATCAAGCGGTACGTGATCCGCCGGCTGGGCGCCGACGCCGCCGAGGACGTGGTGGCCGAGACGTTCCTGGCGGCGTTCCGGCAGCGCGACCGGTACGACCTGTCCCGTCCGAACGCGCGGCCCTGGCTGTACGGGATCGCCACCAATCTGATGGGCCGCCATGTGCGGGCGGAGGTGCGGCAGCTGCGCGTCCTGGAGCGGATGGGCACCGACCCCGTGATGGAGCCGTTCACCGAGCGCAGCGACGAGCGGCTCAGCGCGGGGGCGTCCGGCAGGGCGCTGGCGAGCGCGCTGGCCGCGCTGCCGAGGGGGCACCGCGACGCGCTGCTGCTGGTCGCCTGGGGTGATCTCAGCTACGCGGAGGCCGCGCAGGCCCTGGGCGTGCGCGTCGGGACGGTGCGGTCCCGCATCAACCGGGCCCGGCACAAGCTCCGCAGGCACCTCGGTGCGACCGAACCCGTGATCTACGTCAGTGAGGAGCCCGTCCATGAATGAGATGACCGAGCTTGAGCGGTTCCGCTCGGACGTTCCCGAGCTCGACCTGACCGACGTGCGGGCCGAGGAGCGCCGGCTGCTGAGCGTCATGCGGGACACGGCGCCGGACCCCGGGCGTTCCAGGCCCGTCCTCGGCCGGACCCGGCGCGGGTGGATCGGTCTGGCGGCGGGACTGGCCGCTGCCGCCGCCACGGCCGGGGTCATCGCGGTCGGCACGGGCGAGGAGCCGGGTACCCCGCCGGTCGTGCACACGATGCCGGTGGCGTCGGTGCAGCTGCTCAAGCATGCCGCCGACCACGCGGCCAAGTCTCCGGAGCTGCACCCGCGTCCCGGCCAGTTCCTGGTCTTCGAGTCGCGGACCATGGACACCGTCGAGAGCAACTCCGGCGGGCGCCACGAACGCTACCTGGACCGGCAGGAACGGAAGATCTGGCTGCCCGTGGACGGCGACGCCACACGCGGAGTCCTGTGGGCCAGGACGCTGGAGCCGAAGCCGTATCCAGGATGGCCCGTCCCGGCCGTGGCCCGCCAGGGCGTGGGACGCAGCTCGATGTCCAAGGCCGCCGACTTCGACAACCGCGCCGAGCACCTGCGCAACGACTACGCCTACCTGAGCCGCCTGCCGGCCGATCCGGCCAAGATGTACCAGCACCTGTACATCGGCCTGGGCACCGGCCCCCAAGCCGACGCCACGGCGTGGCAGAACGTCGGCGGCATGCTCACCGAGGCCTACATGCCCCGCGCGCAGCGGGCCGCGCTGTTCCGGGCGGCGGCCGCGATCCACGGCGTCACCACCGTCGGCCGCGCGGTGGACGCGGCGGGCAGGACCGGCGTCGCCGTCACGCTGGACCCGCACGACGGCGGTATCCGCGAGGAGTACATCTTCGACGACAAGACCTACGAGTTCCTCGGCCGGCGCAGCGTCGTCACCAAGGCCGAGAAGGCGGAAGCCCCGGTCGGGAGCGTCCTGACCAACTCGGCACAGCTGAAGGTCTCCATCGCGGACCGCCCCCCGGCGGTGACCTGACCCCGCGGCGCAGGCGGGGCCGGTCATCCCGACCGGCCCCGCCTCGCACTGTGCGGCCGACTCCGGGCCGGTCAGGACGCCGTCGCGAGCGAAACGAACGCCACTGCCATGCCTGTAACGCACACGACCCCGGCGACTGCGAATGCGAGCCGGTAGGGATGCTGCTCGACCCACGACACAAGGCCCGGGTACGTCTCGGCGAACTCCTTGGCGCTCACGGGACGGCCGGGCCCGCTGCACGGCACGCCGAGCGCGTCCGCCAACCGGGTGAGGTCCTCGCGCGAGTAGAGGCTGCCCTGCACTCTGAAGAGCAGGGCGCGCTGCGCGTCGAGCACGAACAGGCTCTCACCGGCCCCTCCGCGGGGCGCGATGATGCTCGCGCGCACCACCTCCGCGACGCGCGAGCGTGGCTCACGTTTCCGGCCGAACAGCCCTTGGACGACGAGCTCGTGAGCCGTCAGGGTGATCCGGGCGCTGAGAAGGGCCCCGATCGCCAAAGGGATCAGTATGGCGAACAGGCCGCCCACGATCAGGGCGAACACGGTCGGGGCGTCGCCGATCAGGATCGCGGCGACGATGCCCGCCCCGGCCACCGCGATGACGACCAGAACGACCAGCCCCGTCCGGAAGTCCGGCCGAACCACGAGTTCATCCTGCACACCGCTCACACCGACATCGCCCCCCTCCGGATGCTCAAGAGCCTGCCGCATCGTCGGCGATGCTCCGGCCGCCCAGAGTCGGGTTCATCTGGTCAGGGCGTCGACACGGTCTCTGACGTCGGCGTATTCGTTCTCCGCGTCCTCGACGATCGCTTTCGGGGTCCGGCCTTCGCGTCGTTGGAGATGGATTTCGGCGATGCGGGCGAGCTCGGGCTGTGGGCCGGTGTCCTCGTCGACGTCCTCGTCGGCTGTGTACGCCATGGAGGCATCGAAGGGGGCGACGCCGGCGGCGAGCAGGTAGAGCAGGTCGCACAGGTCCTTGGCGACCGGGCCGACGTGGCCTTCGCCCCCGAACAGCACCACGGGTTGCCGCTCGATCGGAAGGCCTTCGTGGACGAGCCAGAATGCGACCCGCCCGCCGCCGCCGTCCGCCGCGAACACGCGGAACTCCCGGTCGGCGTCGTCATTGCCGGTCCAGGACGCGACCGCCTTCGGCTCGAAGCGGTCGAACGCCTCGAAGTCGAGCCCGTCGAGTCCGGAGGCGTCCTGGTGGGCCTTCAGCGCCCGCAGGGCGGCGGGGAGGAACTCGTGGGGGTCGGGGGCCGGCCAGAGCGGGATCGCCCGGGCATTCGGTGTCGCCGTCCCCAGCAGTTCCGGGTCGTTCTCGGCGCGTTCGTTGAGGGTCAGCAGGTACCAGATGAACCGGCCGTCCTCGTGGTAACGCACCTCGAACGTGCTCTCCTCGTCGCGGTGCAGTACGTGGACGACGTTCCCGTACTCCGCGACCATGCTGTCCAGCGCCCGTGCGCGGGCCTCCGGCTCGGGCAGCGCGACCGTGAGACCGTCCCGCACCGGCGCGGGATAGGACTCGGTGATGTAGACCTTGGTGACATAGCCGATCACCGGACCGCGGCCGCGCACCCGGGGTGAGGGGTAGCGGCCGGGGACCCTCACGGTGGCCTTGTAGGCCATCTCCCAGCCTTGCTCCGGGACGCCCATACCGTCCCAGCCGTCCCTGGCGGGGAACATCGGCGGTGGACGCAGACCGTGGGCACGGTGCAACTCGGCCAGCCGAGGATCATCGGTGCGGCTGCCGAGCAGGCCTTCCAGCAAGGCGAAGGACGGCGAAATGATCACACCTGGACGGTAGCGGTACGCGCGTCCACACGCAGGGCCCGGATCCACTCCGGGCCGTCTGATCCCGCCCATTTCGGCGGTGACCATGAGACCCCGTTCCGGGAATGGCCGGCGATCAGACTTCGTGCCGCCGATTCCCGTCGATGCGGCCGTGTTCTGTACGGTCTCTTCCGAGCCCGTGCGTGTAAGCGGGAAAAATCCAAAGCAGGAGAGAATCATGAAGGGTCTCACGAACCTTCTGACCATCCTCGTCGCAGCGCTCCTAGGCGGGTCCGTCGGCAGCGTGGTCTTCGTAGTCTCCATGGGCGACGTCATCAGCGGGGAGGACGTCGTAGGGGCCGTCATGCTGGGCGGTGCCGTCGGCACCATGTTCGCCATCATCGCCAGCGCGGGCATCGTCCTTCTCGGCAAGGTCGCCTCGCACACCTTGCTGGGCTCCGGCCTCGCGACTCTTGGCCTGATCGTCTTCGGCGCCAAGGCGCCCCTCTTGTGCGTCATCGGCTTGGGCCTCCTCGCGGGCGTCCTCGCCAACTACATCGCCGGCCGCGCCGGTACCGTCAGCGCCGCTGGAACAGTGGCCCCGCAGGGGCAGCACCCCGAGTCCTCCGGTGACGCTTCGCGGAAGTAAGGCCGGAGAACCGACACCGACGGGCGGCCGGGACTCTGTTCCCGTCCGCCCGTCCGTTCGACGGCCACCTACCACCGCCGATTCGCCGAACGAGGTGGCGTCTCAGGCGACCTTGGTGATCTTGCATTCGATGCCCGAAGGGCCGATCGGCGCTTGCGCCGCGGTGGTCCCTTCGAAGGCGTTCGTGCCGCGGACCTCGAAGGTCTGGAGGCCGATCCGCTGGTGAGAGGCCGCGTCCAGAACCTCGACGGTGACCGAGTAGCGCGTCGCGTCGCCTGTGATCGTGCCGCTGACCGTCACCGTGCCCTGCGATCCGGCCGAGTTCACCTGGCATTCGACGTGGGCGCTGTAGTTCTTCGGGCCAAGGGACCGGGTGGTCCCGTCCAGCCCACCGACCAGGTACAGCACGACGAGTAGCCCCAAGAGCACTGGCAAAGCCACGGCGAGGACCGTGAAGGTCTTCCGCCGCGGGCGCGACCGCGAGCCGTAATCATCACCGGCCATGGTCCACTCGTGAGTCGGCATCGCGGCACCGTCACCCCGATCGATCCTGATAGGCGAAGTTTGCGCAGGTCAGCTTATAGCTCAGTACCTGCGGCTTGATCGCGGGCGTCTGGTGGGGGACCGACCGGCACGGATTCCGCTGTCAGGTCAGCGCGGCAGAGAGTCCTGCTTGGCGCGGGCGAGGAGGTCGGCGAAGGCGCGGCGGGTGAGGGCGAGGTGCCCTGCGTCAGGAGCCTTGCTGTCTCTGATACCGATGGCGTGGGGGAGCGCGGCCAGCTCGACGCAGTGGCCACCGGTTTCGTCACTGCGAGTAGACCTGCGCCATGAAGGCAGGGCGAGCTCGACGCAGTTGCCGTGATCTTCCGAACGAGTGGATCTGCGCCATGGAAGACGGGCGACTTCCACGCACTGCTCGGAAGTTCCCGGGTGCTTTGGCTGCTCTTGCGCCACACGGGGCGGTCTTCCGTCACTACGTCTCCTACCTCGTTCCGTGCCCGCATGCGGGCTGGGGGTCAGTGCGGGAGTCTGTCCTGCTTGGCGCGGGTGAGGAGGTTGGCGAAGGCGCGGGGGGTAAGGGTGAGATGACCTGCGTCGGGAGCCTTGCTGTCGCGAATGGCGACCGCGTGGGGGAGCGCGGCCAGCTCGACGCACTGGCCTCCGGTCTCGTCGCTGTGAGTGGACTTGAGCCAGGTGGTCATTTCATCAGTCCTAGCATGTGCTTGATCAGCATCCTTGACTGGTCCTCTCGAAGCGCAAGCGCCCCAATTCGGTCATAGCTTACGCCGAACTCCCGTATTTCCGGAGGGCGTTCGACCAGCCGCCCCATGCGTCCCGACTCCAGGTAGGCGACCTCTGAGTCTCGTGTGGTCATGAGGCTGAGCGAGCCGCTCACTCCCCGCCATCCTGCTGAAACGGGAAAGATGCGCAGGCTTACGTGGTCGAACTCCATCATGCGGAGCAGGTGGGAAAGTTGACCGGACATCACTTCTGGCCCACCCACCTGCCACCACAGGACCGTCTGCGCGAGTATCACCCAGAGGTGAGGTGGGTTCGGCCCATACAGGCGCTCCTGTCGCTCCATGCGATCTTTCACGGCGCTCTCGACGTCCTCGACCACGCCGCCTCTCTGGAACAGCGCGCGAGCGTAGTTCTCACTCTGGAGCAGGCCGAACACGATGTCGGATGTGTAGTTCCTGATGGACGTGGCGTCGCGCTCGTACTGCAGGAAGGCGCCTACACGTGGGCGGTCGTGCCCGTCCTTGGCGTGTTCCGCGAGGGCGGTCAGTAATCCCGCCGTGCCCCATGCCTCGTCCAGCGGCGCGAGGTTCGCCTGGTTGGGGCGGCGGCGGCCCGCCTCCCAGTTTGAAACATGCGACCGGGAGGCGTTTGCCACGTCCCCCACCTGCTGGCACGTCCACCCGTGGTTCAGGCGGAGAAGTCGCAGTTGAACGGCTACGAGGTCCCAGAGGGAAGATCGCGGATCGAGTGAGTCGTGGCTTTCCATTGCCGACCCTTCTGGAGATCGTTCGTTTTCAGTGCGGGTGAAAGTGTGGCCAAAGTAACTCGCTGATCGCACTGTTGTTCGTGAAACCCCGTGAAAGGAGGGTGGTGGAAATGGCTTTAGAAGCCGTGGATGCGGGCGAGGTGGACATTTCTTGCCTTGCCGATTCGACTGTGCCGGGGATGGTGCGGACGGTGGTCGGGTTGCGGCTTTCGGAATGGAGGCTCGGGGTGGTGGCGGACAGCGTTCTGCTGATCGTGGCGGAGCTCGTCACCAATGCCGTGCGGGTCGCCGGGGAGCGGGAGATCCGGATCAGGTGCGTGCGGGAGGTGCGCGGCGTTTTGGTGGCTGTGTGGGATCCGTCTGAGGAGAGGCCCGTGACTCGGCCGGTGTTGGGGCCGGGGGATATGGGGGCGGACGCCCGGGCGCTGGATGACGGGTACGACGACGGGACTGGCGGGTGGGGGTTGCCGCTTGTGCAGGCGCTGGCGTCCGAGTGCGGGGTGGCCGGGGCTGTTCCCGGCAAGTGGGTGTGGGCGAGGGTCTCGTGCTGAGGCGGTGGCGGAGGCGGCAGAAAGCCGTCCGGTATCTGGATCTGTTGGCGCTCGCGGTCGGGGCGCTTGGGTGGCGGTGCGTGAAGCTGTACGGGCGCGAGTTCCCCACGCCGCTGCTCTGGGTGTACGCGAGCGGGGTGGCGGAAGACGTGGGCGTGGTCGTGAGGGCGCGGGCCGTTGGCGGTGCGTGGGTCTACCAGGACGTCCAGCGAGGCCGGGTCCTCTTCCCGTGCGGGGACGCCAAGGCTGCCGGAGAGCGGGTCGATTCCGTGCTGAAAGGGCGGTTGTTCCCGGCTACGTGGTGAGGCGGTGGCGCAGGCGGCGGATGTTGCGTTGGATCAGGGTCTCGTGGAGGGCGGCCTCTGCCAGGGCGACCGCCGCTTCGGCGCCGGCCTGCGCGGTTTCCTCGGGGGTCGGCTGGAGCGTTGATTCCGAGGACGGGTCGGAGCGCAGGTCGTCGACGTCGCCGACGATGCGCGCGGGGGTGTCCTGGAGGGCGGCCAGGTCTTCCTCGGTCCACTTCGCCAGGCGGAGCAGCCAGTCAGGCGGGGGGACGACCTTTCCGCCGCGTTCGGCGCGTGCCTGAAAGCGGGCCGTGACCACCTGGCGGACCCAGTCGGCGTTCTGGCCGCTCCACGCTGTCTGCCGGATGGCCGCGTTCATCGAGGAGAGCACCAGCGTCTCCGGAGCCGTCAGGCCGGTGTGGGCGTGGGCGGCGGGCATGACGGGCGGTTCGGCGAACGCGGGGAGGCCGATCGCTTCGGCGAAGCGCTGCCAGAGGAGGTGCGGGGGCGTGCCGGGGGTGGTGACGATGCTGACACGGGTGGCTCCTGCGTCCGACCAGCGCTTGGCCAGGCCGCCGATGTCGAACGCGCGCCACAGGTGGGCGGACGGGTCGGCCTCGATGTGGTCCCGGCCCTTCTCGCGCTCGTTGGCGAGACCGGTCAGGTAGGTCTCGAAGCTCACCGTGCGGCCGTTGCGGATGTGCTGCTGCCACAGGGAGGGCAGCGAACGGTCGAGGCTCCGTGCTGTGACGACCACCTCCACGTCGCCGGCGCCCAGCGCGTCGAAAAGGCGGCGGATCGCGGGTGTTCGGATGACGGACAGGGCCTCGGCCGACAGGAGCACCGTGCCGGGTGTCGACTTCACGTCGTCCAGGAGTGTCTGCCAGGAGGTCGCCTCCTCGGAGGCGCGGTCGTGCGACACCCAGGGGAACTCCGCCCCCAGCAGGCCGTAGGTCGCCCATTCGTGGTTGGCGACCGTCCGCTTCCCCCGAGCCCAGTCGGGGCTGACGGGGTAGCGGACGCCCGCCTTGACGAGGGCGTCGGCGTTCGCCTGGAGCACCTGCTGCAGGAACGTCGTGCCCGACTTCTGCACGCCGATGTGAAGGATGATTCTCGCTGCCATCCGGGCCACTCCCCCCGCGACCTGTCGGTCACGAAGGGTAGTGGCCCGGACGGGTCAGGCGTGGGACGTGGTGATGGACTTGCCGAGGGCGCTGCCGCTGGTCCACTTGGAGAAGGGGAGCTGCCAGTAGCCCCAGCCGTTCGTCCACTGGAGGCTGCGCTTGGTGCCGGTGATGTTGACGATGTCGCCCCGGTAGGACCAGTGGAAGAACCACTGGGCGTCGCTGGAGGGCGAGCGGACGCAGCCGTGGCTGCAGTTGCGCCGGCCGAGGCAGGTCGGGTCGTCCATGTTCTGGTGGATGTACTCGCCGCTGTTGGAGATGCGGGTCGCCCACGGGACCTTCTCGTCGTACCAGCCCGGGTCGCCCTTCTTCTTGCCGGGCGGGCGCATGCGCTCCAGGCGGACGTGGTCCATGGTGAGGTGGACGCCGCTGGTGGTGAGCAGGTGGTCGACGCCGTCGCCCTGGACGTCGCCGCCGCTGCCGAGGCTCACGCCCCAGGTGCGGACGGTGCGGCCGTTCTTCTTCACGACGGCGCGGTGCGTCGTGGCGCTGATGTTGACGACGTGGGAGTCGCCGATCTTGAAGGTGCGGACCGTGTCACGGTCGCCGAAGACGTTGTCGCCGATCTTCAGGCCCGCGAAGTGGACCTTGACGGTGACGGTCTGGTTCGCCTTCCACGGGTGCTTCGGGCGGAAGACGACCGAGGGCAGCCCGTTGAAGGACTCGCCCGCGCTCAGCCAGCGCCAGGCGCCCTCGGTGGGCGTCGTCGAGGAGATCTCGATGGCGCGCTCGATGGCGGGCTTGGCCTTCTCCGGGACGGCCTTGTTGAACTGGACGAACACCGGCATGCCGGTGCCGACCGTCTCGTTCTGGCTGGGCACGACGTTGTTGACGCGGGTGGCCGCGGTCGAGCGGGTCGTGCGGAACGCGCTCGTCGCGGTGGTGGACTTGCCCTTGTCGGACGTCGCCGTGGCCGACACCTGGTAGCTGCCGCCGGGCTGGAGCGTCCACGTCGAGCGCCACTTGGTCTTGTCGGCGGACAGGGCGCCGGGAACGTCGACGCCCTTCAACTTCACCTTGACGTCGCCGAGCTTGCCGCCCGCGGCGGTCACGGTGACGCCCTGGTCGGGACGCGCCTTGCCGCTGCCGTCCGCCGGAGTGATCGTCAACTGGGGGGCGCCGTCGTCGCCCTTCGTGGTCGTCCCGCCGCCGCCGTCGCCGCCGCTGCTTCCACCGCACGCGGTCGCCAGGCCCAGGACGAGCGCCATCACCAACGCCTTACCTCGCACCGTTCTCCCTCAACAGCCCGCCGGTTCCCGCGCGATGCGGGGCCGGCAACAAGATCGGTTGCGGAACGGCCTTTATTCCGGCCCGCCCGGAGGCGGGACGGCCGGGTTCGGCGTCCGACTCACCTATAGACGTCCATGGTCTCGCAGAGGTTCGCATGCGGTGGCCACTTCGCATGATCTTTCTGGGGCCACGGCCCGGCGCGCGGCCGCGGAGACCGTCCCGTCGATCTTCTCTTCAAGAGTGCGGCGGCCCCGGTTAAAAGCGGCGATTTGTGCTCTGACCAGGTGCGATGCTGATCACCGGCCGCCAGCGACGGCCCCCGCAAGGTGCTTGTCTGTGAAGGGGACGCGCGATGAGAGCCCAGGGGCTGAGTTTCTCCGTCGACTCCGGCGCGGCCCCTCCGGAACTGCTTTCGGCGGGCGGCCGGCCGGTCGCCCCGCGAAGGACGCGGATGCTCGCCGGGCTGTTCCCGGTGAGCCTCGCCGTCCTGGACGGCTGCGCGACGGCGGTCGCCGTGTCCCTCACCGGGGGCGGCGACCTGCCGGGCCTCGCCGCGTTAACGGTCGTCGCGCTCAACGGCGCGGGCGGGCTGTACCGGGCGCGCCGCGCGCCGGCCCTGCTCTCCGACGCGCCGCCGCTCCTCCTCCGCACGCTGCTCGTCTGCGGGATCGCGGCGCTGCTGCGGGCGGACGCCTCGGCCTGGCTGTGGACGGCGGCCCTCTGCGGGACGGTCCAGCTCGGCGCGCGCGCGTGCGCGAACGCGATGGTCCGCACGTACCGGGCCCGGCGCTCCCGGGCCCGGTCCGCGCTGGTCGTCGGGACGGGCGGGACCTCCGCCCACGTGCTCGACGTCCTGCGCGAGCGCGCCGACCTCGGGCTCGCGGTGGCGGGGCAGGTGTCCGCGGGGGACCCGGAGGGGCCCCCGGGCGCGGCGCCCGTCCTCGGGGAGACCGCCGACCTGCCCGCGCTCGTCGAGGCGCACGGGATCGAGACGCTGGTCGTCGTGGCCGAGGACGTGCGGCCCGACCGCCTCGACGCGGTGCTGCGGACGTCGTTCGCGCTGCCCTGCGAGACGCTGCTCGTCCAGCCGCCCTCGGACGTCGTCCCGGTGCCGCCGGGGCGGCGCGAGTACCTCGCGGGGCTGCCGTGCGCGCGGATCGAGTGGGGGCTGCGCGCCCCGGCGGCCCGCCGCGCCAAACGAGTCCTCGACGTCGTCGTGGCGGTCCTGGTCCTCCTGCTCGCGCTGCCGGTGCTCGCGGCGTGCGCGGTCGCCGTCCGGTCCGAGGGCGGTCCCGGCGTGCTGTTCCGGCAGCGGCGGATCGGGCTCGGCGGCGAGGAGTTCGTCCTGCTGAAGTTCCGGACGCTGAAGCCCGCGGACGAGCGGGAGGCCGACACCCGCTGGACCGTCAAGGACGACGAGCGGATGGGGCGGGTCGGCCGGTTCCTGCGCGCCACGTCCCTGGACGAGCTCCCGCAGCTGTGGAACGTCATCCGCGGCGACATGAGCCTCGTCGGCCCGCGCCCGGAGCGGCCGCACTTCGTGGAGCAGTTCTCCCGGACCTGCCCCGGCTACGCGGCGCGGCACCGCGTCCCGGCCGGGATGACGGGCTGGGCGCAGATCCACGGGTTCCGGGGCGACACGTCCATCGAGCTGCGGGCGAGGCTCGACAACCACTACATCGACCACTGGTCGTTCACCGGCGACCTGAGGATCCTGCTGCTGACGGCGCGGGCGATGCTCTTCCGGGACCCCGCATGACGACCTACGCCGCCGCTCCGCTCCTCGCGAGGCCGCTGCCGAGGCGCCCGAGCCTGCTCGTCGCGGCGACCGTGGCGTGCGCCGGGATCCCGCCCGGCGCGCAGGCGCCCGGGGCCGGCACGCAGGTCACGGCCGGGGACGTCGCCAGCGCCGTGCTCGTGCTGGTCGCGGCCGGGATGCTCGCCACGGGCCGGGCGCGGCTGCCGCGCCGGGCGCTGCCGGCGTTCGGGCCGCTGGTCGCGGCGCTCGGGATCAGCACCGTGCACTCGGCCGACATCGGGACCAGCCTCGCCGGGTTCGTCCGCGACCTCCAGGTCTTCGTGCTGGTGCCGCTCGCCGTGGTCGTGCTCGTCCGGGACCGGCGCGACCTCGCCACCGTCTGCTGGGCGGTGCTCGGCCTCGGCCTCGCGGAGGCGGTGTACGGGATCTGGCAGGCGGTCACCGGGAACGGCGCGTCGATGGGCGGCCAGAACATCCGCGCGGTCGGGACGTTCGGCGCGCTCGACGTGATGGCCATGTCGGTCGTCGTCGGGTTCGCGTTCCTCGTGCTGACCGCGTTCGCGCTGACGGCGCCCCGGCACGGCGCCGCCGCCGTCCCGTCCGCGCTCGCCGGGATCGCCGTCATGGGCGCGGCGCTGGCGCTCGCGCTCAGCCGCGGGACGTGGATCGCGCTCGGCGCCGCCGCCGTGCTGACCCTGGTGCTGTTCGACCGGTGGACGGCCGTCAAGGTGCTGATCTGCTGCGGCGCGCTGATGCTCGTCCTGCTCGGCGCCGTGGGCGGCGGGTCCCAGGCCGTCGTGGAGCGCGCGAAGTCGACGGTGGGCTCGGTCAGCGACCCGGACCAGTCCGTGGACGACCGCTACAACCTGTGGGCGGCGGCCGTCCGGATCTGGGAGGACCACCCGGTCACCGGCGTCGGGGTGAAGAACTTCCCGGCCTACCGCGACACCTACGCGACGATCGAGCTGTCGTCCGGCAGCGAGACCGCCGACCCCGTCAACGGCTACGTGCGGCAGCCGCTGCTGTCGCCGCACAACGAGTACCTGCTTTTCCTGTCCGAGCAGGGGGCGGTGGGCCTCGCGGGGTTCGCCGCGCTGCTCGCCGCGATCGCCGCCGGGCTGTGGAGGCGCCGCGACGCCCGCGACCCGTTCTGGCTGGCGAGCGTCGCGCTCCTGGCCTTCCTGCTGATCAACTTCCTGTACGCGGACCTGGGCGGGCCCACGTGCGCGCTCGTCGGCGTCGTCCTCGGCCTCACGGCGGCCCGCGCGTTCGGAGCGGCCGGCGCCTCCCCGGTCATGACGTCCCCTTCCGGGAGGGCGCCGTGACCGGGCGCGGCGGGCGGCCTCCCGGAGGTTCCGTGGGACGGGCCGCGATGGTGTCGGGAGTGCTCATCGCGGCGGGCACCGGGCTGGGGTTCCTGCGCGACCTCGTCATGGCGGACCTGTTCGGCGCCAGCGGCAGCACGGACGCGTTCCTCGTCGCCTGGACGATCCCCGAGACCGTCTCGCCGCTGCTGATCGAGGACGCCATGGCGCTGCTCATGGTCCCCGTCGTCACGCGGCTCCTCGCGCGCGGGGACGGCCTGCGCCCCCTCGTCGGCACGGCCCTGCCGCGCATGGTGCTCGGCCTGTCGGTCGTCACCGGTGCGCTCGCGGTCGCGGCGCCCACCGTGGTGGACGTCCTCGCGCCCGGCCTCGCCGAGCAGGGCCCGGCCGTCCAGTGCGTCCGGCTGACCGCGGTCACCGTCGTCACGTTCGGCGTCGCGGGCTTCATGAGCGCGACGCTGCGCGCCCACCACCGGTTCGGGCCGCCGGCCGCCATCTACCTCGCCTACAACGTCGGCATCCTCGCGCTGATCGCGGGCCTGTCCGGCGCCGCCGGCGTCACCAGCGCGGCGGTCGGGGTCGCCTGCGGCAGCTTCCTGATGGTCGCGGTGCAGCTCCCGGCGTTCCTGCGCTGCCTGCGGGACGCGCCCGCGGAACCGGACGCGGCGCCGTCCGGGAGCGTGGACGTGCGGCTCGGCCTGGCGGCCATCGCCCCCATCGTCGTCTACACGGTCACGCGGCAGTCGCAGGTGTTCGTGGAACGGTTCATCGGGGCCGGGCTGGCCGCCGGGTCGATCTCGCACCTGAACTACGCGCAGAAGGTCGCGCAGGTGCCGATGGTGCTGTCGCTGCTGATCGTGACGGTGACGTTCCCGAGGCTCGCCCGCGCGTCGGCGGACGGGGACACCGCGCAGGTCGCCCGCCGCATCCGGCAGGACCTCGCCGTCGCGAGCGCGACGGTGCTGGCCGCGACCGCGTTCCTGGTCGCGTTCGCGCCGGTCGTCATCGGGGTCCTGTTCGAGCACGGCGAGTTCACGTCCGCCGACACCGCGAGCACCGCGGCCATCCTGCGCGTGTACGCGCTCGGCCTGTGGGGGCAGATGGCGGTCGGCCTCGCCGCCCGCGCGTTCTTCGCGCAGAAGAGGCCGACCTGGCGCCCGGCGGCCGTGCTCGCCGCGGGGCTGGCCGTCACGGCGGCGATCGGCGGCGCGTTCGCCGCGTCCGCCGGGACGCTCGCGCTGGCCGCCGCGAACGCCGCCGGCATCACCCTCGCCGCCGTCCTGATGCTCGCCGGGCTGCGCCGCGGCGTCGCGCCCGTCCCGCTGCGCCGGATCGCCGCGGACGTGGCGCGGCTCGTGCTCGCCGCCGCGGGGGCCTGCGCGGCGGGGACGCTCGCCGCCGGGGCCCTGGACGCGCCGCCGGTCGTCCGCCTGGCGGCCGGCGGGCTCGCGGTCGCCGCCGTCTTCGCCGTCCTCGCCGTCCTGGCGGGACCCGACCTCGTCGCTCCATGGATCGCTTCACGGCCGCTCGGTGGGCGCCACCGGCGCGGCCGCACCGAATCGGGGGACACCAGTGAGCAAGCCGACAGAACCGAGTCACCTGACCGAACCGGCCCAGCTCCCGGCACGGACGGCCGAGGGCGTCCGGCACGCGCCGCCGGTGCTGATGTACCACTCGGTCGACCACTTCGATGAGGACCCGCACCTGGTGACGGTGTCGCCGGCGCGGTTCGGGCGGCAGATGGCCTGGATGCGGGCGCGCGGCCTGCGCGGCGTCGGCATGCGCGAGCTGCTGGACGCGCACGCCGCCGGACGGGCCCGCGGCCTGGTCGGGCTCACCTTCGACGACGGGTACGCCGACTTCGCGACCCGGGCCGTCCCGGCGCTGGTGCGGTACGGGTTCGGCGCGACGGTGTTCGTCGTGTCCGGGCGCATCGGCACCTACAACGCGTGGGACGACGGTCCGCGCAAACCGCTCATGACGGCCGAGCAGATCCGTGCCGTGGCCGACGTCGGGATGGAGGTCGCCTCGCACGGCCGCCACCACGTCTCGCTCCCCGAGACGGACGACACCGAGCTCCGCGAGGAGCTGGAGGAGAGCCGCGCCGTCCTGGAGGACCTCGTCGAGGCCCCGGTCACCGGCTTCGCCTACCCGTACGGG
The DNA here is from genome assembly GCF_040653175.1 of Actinomadura sp. NPDC048032. NCBI lineage: Bacteria > Bacillati > Actinomycetota > Actinomycetes > Streptosporangiales > Thermomonosporaceae > Actinomadura > Actinomadura sp. NPDC048032. Next base: position 42,918 of record NZ_JBEZJP010000003.1, on the reverse strand, counting down.
CACGCCACCGCCCGCGAGGTCGAGGCCGTGCGCGCCGCCGGCTACGACTACGCGTGCGACATCCGGCCCGAGGAGCCGGGACGGCACGCGCTGCCCCGCACCTATGTCGGCGACCGGGACGGCCCGCTGCGGCTGCGCGTCAAGCTCGTCCGCCACGAGCTGCGCCGGAGGAGCCGCGTGTGACCCGGGTCCTGCACGTCATCACCGGCCTCGACCACGGCGGCGCCGAACGCCAGCTCGCGCTGCTGCTGCGCCACCTGCCGGTGTCCTGCGAGGTCGCGACCCTCACCCGGGCCGGAGCCCTCGGCGCGGAGATCCGCCGCTCGGGCGTGCCCGTCCACGAGATCGGGATGCGCGGCAACCGGGACCTCGGGGCGCTGCCCCGGCTGGCCCGGCTGATCCGCCGGGGGCGGTACGACGTCGTCCACACCCATCTCTACCGGGCGTGCGTGTACGGCCGGATCGCCGCGCGCATGGCCGGGGCGCCCCGCGTCATCGCCACCGAGCACTCGCTCGGCGAAGGCCACATCGAGGGGCGGGCCACGACGCGCGGCGTCCGGGCCCTGTACCGGGCGACCGAGCGGCTCGGATCCGCCACCGTCGCGGTGTCGCCCGCCGTCGCCGACCGGCTCCGCGCCTGGGGCGTGCGCCCCGGCCGGATCGTCGTGATCCCGAACGGCGTCGACGCCGCCGCGTTCGCGTTCGACCCGGCCCGCCGGGCCGCGACGCGCCGCCGCCTCGGGATCGGCCCGGACGAGCCCGTCGTCGGCGGCGTCGGGCGGCTCGTCCCGACCAAGCGGTTCGACCTGCTGGTCGAGGCGGTCGCGCGGCTGGACGGCGTCCGGCTGCTGCTCGTCGGCGCGGGCCCGGCGCGGGAGGCGCTCGCCCGGCTCGCGCGCGAGCGCGGCGCCGCCGGCCGCGTGGTCTTCGCCGGGGCCACCTCCGACGTCGCGGGCGCCCTCGCCGCCATGGACGTGCTCGCCGCGCCGTCCGTCCAGGAGACGTTCGGGCTCGGCGTCCTGGAGGGGCTGGCCGCCGGGCTGCCCGTCCGCTACACCGCCTGCCCCGCCCTCGACCACCTCCCGCCCGGCGACGCCCCGGACGCCCGCCGCCTGCCCTCCGACGCCGGGGTCTGGAGCGCCGAACTCGGGCGCGTCCTGCGCGAACCCCGCGACCGGACGCGGGTGGCGCCGGCCGTCGCCCGCTACGCCGTCGCCGAGCGGGCCGCCGAGCTCGCCCGGCTCTACCGCCCCGACCCGTTCGCCGGCGGGGCCGAACCGATACGAGAAAGGGCTCATGATGCAGCGACGTGACGCCAGGAGGAGGCCGCCGAGACCGCCGAGGACGGTGCGCCGGGCCGGCCGGTTCGGCCCGGCCGCCCGGCGCCTGCGCGGGCTGGTCACCGCGACGGCGCGGCGCTTCGGCCTGCCCATCGCGTTCGTGCTCGCCGGGTTCCTCGGCGGGCTCGGCTACGCCGTGTTCGCGCCCACCACCTACACCGCGACGGCGTACGTCCTGGTCGTGGACGCCGGGAAGGGCCAGTCCGGCCCGGCGGCGGTCAGCTTCGCGCAGGCGTTCGGGCGGCTCGCGCCGCTCCCGGAGACCCTCGCCTACTCCTCGCTCCCGCTGCCGGACGGGGAGAGCGGCTCCACCCGCGAGCACATCCAGGCGTCCACCTCGCCGGACACGCCCCTGATCAAGCTCGCGGGCAGCGGCCGGACGGCCCGCGACGCCGCCGCGTACGCCAACGCCGCCGCGGACGCGCTCGTCCGGTACGGGACGTCCCACCGCTCCGACACCGGCGTCCGCGTCGCGCTGATGACGCTCGCCGAACCGCCCGCCGAGCCGTCGTCGCCGAACCTGCCGCTCGGCCTCGCCGTCGGCACCGCGTCGGGGATCCTGCTCGCCGGGCTCGCGGCCGCCGTCATGAGCGGCCGGCGCGGGCGGGCCGGGCGCCGGGAGCGGGGCCACGTCCCGTCGGCGGCGGGAGCGGGCGCCCTCGAAGAGAAGATCGCCGGTCCCGTCCCCACCGGACGGGTGGAGGTGGGCTCGTGACCGTGACCGCGCCCTCCCTGCTGACCGCGCCGCCCGGCGCCTCCACCGAGTGGTCGGCCGAGGTGCACCGGGACGAGCAGGCCCTCATCGCCCTGGCCGACGACCTGCGCGACCTCTACGAGCGCAGCCCGGCCGCGACGCCCTTCCAGTCCTACGAGTGGATCAAGTCGTGGTGGGGCTGGTACGGGACGCGCGGGCGGCTCCGCCTCGCCACCGTCCGGCGCCGCGGCAGGCTCGTCGCGGCGGCGCCGCTGGCGTCGGGCGTGCGGCACGGGTTCCCGGTGCTCGTCCCGATCGCCGCGGACCAGAGCGACTTCACCGACGTCCTGCTCGACCCGGTCCACGCCGACGGCGCCGTCCGGCACCTCGCCCGGGCCCTGCTGGACGAACGCGGATGGTGCGCGCTCGACCTGCGCGAGGTGCGTCCCGGCTCGGCGGCGCACCTGGTGGCGGCGCAGTGGCCGCGCGGGACGTGGCGGACGCCGTCCTCGGTGTGCCTCGAACTGCCCGCCGGCGGCGGAGACCCCGGGACCGGCGCCGGGATCGACGCCGTCCTGGACCGGCTCCCGCGCCGCACCGCCGGGAAGATGCGCGCCAAGCTCCGCAAGATCGACGTGCGCGGCATCACGGCCGAGAGCGTCCCGGCGGACCAGGTCCCCGACGCCGTGCACGCGCTGCTCGACCTGCACGCCCGGCAGTGGCGCGGCCGACCGATCAACCCCGAGCACACCCGCGGGCGGTTCCGCCGCCACCTCGCCGAGGCGGCCGCCGGGATGGTCCGCGACGGGCGCGCCGCCGTCCTGCAGTACCGGTGGGACGGCCGGCTGGTCGCCAGCGACCTCGTCCTGATCGGGCACCGCCACGTCGGCGCCTACCTCTACGGGGCGCTGCCGGACCTGCGGTCCCGCGTGGACGTCTCGCTGATGATGCTGCGCGAGGACCTCGCCCTCGCCCGGGACCGGCGCCGCCAGGGCGTCAGCCTGCTGCGCGGGGACGAGCCGTACAAGCTGAAGTGGCGGCCGGCGGCCGTCCGGAACGAGCGGATCATCCTCGGGCGGACCGCGCCGGCCGCCGCCTACGCCGGCCTCGCCCGGACCCGCGCGTACCTGGCGGAGCGGCGGCGCGGGGGGCCGGGAGCGCACGCCGGCCCGTCCGGGAGCGCGTCCCCGCTGCTCCATGACTGACCCGCGGGACGACACCCCGCTGCGGATCCTGCACGTCAGCCAGCCGAACGCGGGCGGGGTCGCCGTCTACGTCGGGCAGGCGGCGGGCGACCAGCGGCGGCGCGGCTGGGAGGTGGCGGTCGCCTGCCCGCCGGGCGGCGACCTGCCCGAGCGGTGCATGGCGGCGGGCGTGCCCTGGCTCAGGTGGGACGCCGGGCGCGCCCCCGGCCCCCGCACCCTGCTGGAGGCGCTCGGCCTCCGCCGCCTGGTGAAGGGCTTCGCCCCGGACGTCGTCCACCTGCACTCCTCGAAGGCGGGCCTGGCCGGGCGGCTGCTGGGCCGCCCGGCCGGCACGCCCACGATCTTCCAGCCGCACGGCTGGTCGTGGCTCGCCGCCACCGGGCGGACCGACACCCTCAGCCGCCTGTGGGAACGCGCCGGCGCCCGGTGGAGCGACGCCCTGGTCTGCGTCGGGATCGGCGAGCTGCGCGAGGGCGAGCGCGCGGGCGTGCGCGGGCCGTACCGGCTCGTCCGCAACGGCGTCGACCGGCGCCGGTTCGCGCCCGCCGACGCCGCCGCGCGCCTCGCCGCCCGCACCCGTCTCGGCCTGGAGGCCGCCGTGCCGCTCGCGGTGTGCATCGGGCGGCTGACCCGGCAGAAGGGGCAGGACGTCCTGGTCGCGGCCTGGCCGGGCGTCACCGCGCGCTGCCCGTCCGCCCAGCTCGCCATCGTCGGGGACGGCGAGGACCTGGACCGGCTGCGCCGCGAGCGCGTGGCCGGGGTCCGGTTCGTCCCGGCCGTGGAGGACCCGCGCGACTGGCTCTCGGCGTCCAACCTCATCGTGCTGCCGTCCCGGTGGGAGGGGCTGCCGCTGACCGCGCTGGAGGCCCTCGCCACCGGGCGCCCCCTCGTGGGGACGGACATCCCGGGCATCACCGAGGTCGTCCGCCCGGGGCTGGGCGCGCTGGTGCCCGTCGAGGACCCCGCCGCGCTCGCCGAGGAGATGGCCGGGCGGCTGCTGTTCCCCGGGATCGCCGAGCGGGAGGGGCGCGCGGCGGTCGCCGCGTCCGCCGCCTATGACATCGGCCGGACGGCGGCGCTCCTCGCGGCCGTCACCCGCGACGTCGCCGGGCTCGGGGAGACCCCCGCGGAGGCCCTGGCGGACGCGCGGGCGGTGGCGGGCGGCCCCGACCACGGCGGCCTCGGCGTCACCGGTTTCGGCGGCCTGGGCGGCTTCGAGGGCGCCTTGACCGACGGCTTGGCGGAGGGCGGCGCGGGCGGGGCCGGCGCGGAGGGCGCCGGAACGGCCGATGCCGGGGCGGCCGGCGCGGACTTGGCGGGTGCGGATGTGGCCGGTGCGGTCGCGGCAGGCGGGGAGGCGGCCGGTGCGGAGGCGGCGGGCGTCGGGGTGAACGGGCCCTTGCCCGGGGGCGGCGGGGCGGTCACTCCGCCGAACAGCTCCCGGTAGGCGGCGGAGGAGCGGGGGTTCCCGCCGCCGCACGACCAGACCCCGTGCGGGCAGTAGTCCGTGATCGACTGGTAGACGACGTCGTGCGACATGATCCAGTCGTGCATTCCCCTTACATACGCGGGATTGTCGGAATTGCGAAACAGGCCCCACTCGGGAAACGAGAGGGGCTTGCCGTGCGCGGTCGCGAACTCCGCCTGCTCGCGCAACCCGTAGGGCTCGTCGACGAAATCCTGGAATGACTTTCCCTCGGGTTGGTCATAACTGTCGGAACCGATGATGTCGACGACGTCGTCACCCGGATAGCAGTCCGTCCACGGGATCGCGTCCGGGCCCCGCGTCGGCGCGAAATCGAAACGGAAGTGCGCGCCCGGCACCGCGCGCATGGTGCCCACGATCCTGCGCCAATAGGCCTTCCACGCGGTCGGATCCGGGGCGCACCGTCCCGCGTAGACCTCGCCGTTCATCTCCCAGCCGAGGACGATGACCGCGTCGCCGACGCCCAGGGAGACGAGCCGTTCGGCGAGCGTCCGGTAGTGGTCGTCGAACGTGCCGCGCATGCCGCCGCGCAGCAGCGAGGCCAGCACCGGAACCGGGATCCCCGCCTCGTTCGGCGCCATCATCGGGACGTTGAGCACGAGCATGCGCCGCTGGTCGGCGGCCTTCCAGTGCGCCCAGGCGGCCAGCATCGCCCGCGGCCCCTCGATCGCCTCCCAGTCGTCGCCCGGCAGGTAGGTGCGCCCGACCGTCACGGTCGAGCCGAGCCAGCGCTCGAAGCGGGCCACCCGGGCCACGCCCTCCGGGCCCGAACCCAGAAACGCCCCCAATGGCACGTGTGCCGCCCATCGGTGAATCGCCCTCGGCTGCTGCCACGTCACCAGTGCCGACGCCATGAGGGCGAACAACACCACGGAAGCGGCCAGAATAGGAGGGAGCGGACACCAGAAAGGCGACCTTTTTCGCCGGGGTTCGAACGGCCGTCCCGTCGAATGGATATCCGCAGCTCGCATGCGTATCGTATGCCCAAGGGAGCCCGTCGCGAAAAAGTCGGCGGGGCGGAAAATGTGAAAATTTACCGTGGGGAAGGGATGCCGGTGCGCCGCGATACGAGGGAATGGGCCTGAGGGGATGTTCTTCGACAGCCGGCCGCGGGCCGTCCAGCCCCGCAACGCGCGCCTCGACCCGGGCCTTCCCGTCCTGCTGCTGCGCACCGACCGCAACCTGTTCCACCACGGCACGCTGGCGGTGATCCGCAGCCTCGGCCGCGCCGGGGTCCCCGTGCACGCCCTCCTCGAAGGGCGCGGCAACCCCGCGTCCCGCTCCCGCTACCTGTTCCGCGGGCACCCCTGGGGGCCGCCCGCCGAACGCCCGGACGAACTGCTGGCCCACCTGCGGACCGTCGGCGAGCGGATCGGCCGCCCCGCCCTGCTCGTCCCGATGGACGACGCGGGAGCGATCTTCGTCGCCGAGCACGCGGACGGCCTGCGCCCCCACTTCGTCTTCCCCCGCCAGGACCCCGGCGTCCCCCGCGGCGTCGCCGACAAGGCCCGGCTGCTGGAGGCGTGCCACCGGCACGGCGTCCCCTGCCCGCCGAGCCTCACGCCCGAGTCGGCCGCCGACGTCGACGAGGCCGCCGCCGCGCTCGGCCTGCCGCTGATCGCCAAGTGGGCGCGGCCGTGGCGGATGCGCCCCGGGATGCGCAGCACCACGCTGGTGCCCACGCTCGGCGAGCTGCACCGGCTGTTCGCCGCCACCCGCGAGCGCGACCCGCACGGCGGCGCGGGCCCGCTCATCCTGCAGCGGCGCATCCCGCCCGCGGGCGGCGACTGGTTCTTCCAGGGCTACTTCGACGACGACGGCGACTGCCTGTTCGGCGGGACCGGCCGCAAGCACCTCGCGCACCCGCCCCAGGCCGGGCACACGGTCGCGGGGGAGTGGGTCGCCAGCCCCGAGCTCGAACGCCACGCGGTCCGGATCGTCCGGCTGCTCGGCTGCCGCGGCCTCGTCGACCTCGACTTCCGGTTCGACGCGGGCGCCGGCGTCCACCACCTGCTGGACTTCAACCCCCGCATCGGGGCGCAGTTCCGGCTGTTCACCGACCGCGACGGCCTCGACCTCGCGCGGGTCCTGCACCTGCACCAGTCGGGCCGGCCCGTTCCCGCCGCGCGGCCGGCGCCGGGCCGCCACCTGCTCGTGGAGAACCACTACCTCGCGCGGTCGGCCCGGCGCCCGCGCCACGGAACGCCCCCGGGTCCCGGAACACCGCGGCTTCCGCGGCTGCGCCCGCTGCGGGAGACCCTCCGCCCGCTGCGGGAGGCCGACGAGTTCGCCTGGTACGCGGGCGACGACCTGCCGCCCTTCCTCGCCATGGGGCGGCGCAGCGCGCTCCGCGCGGTCGAACGGCTCCGCACCAGGTAACACCACGCACACACGGGGGGAATCGAACATGAGCGACTCGGCCAGCGACGTCGTCATCGCCGGCGCCGGGCCCTACGGCCTGTCGACCGCGGCCTACCTGCAGAACCTCGGGCTGGACGTCCGGGTCATCGGCGAGCCGATGCGGTTCTGGGACGCGAACATGCCGCTCGGCATGTACCTCAAGTCCGAGCCGTTCGCCTCCAACCTCGGGGCGCCGCAGGCGGGCCTGCGGTTCACCGACCGCCATCCGGGCTGGCGGATCGGGCAGCCGATCCCGCTGGAGACGTTCGTCGAGTACGGGCGCTGGTTCGCCGCCGAAGCCGTCCCGGGCACCGAGGACGCGCAGGTCGTGAAGATCGAGCAGGGCGTCGCGGGCGGCTACCTCGTCACGCTGTCGTCGGGCGAGGCGATCGCGGCGCGCGCGGTCGTCGTCGCGGTCGGCGTCGGGCCGTTCGCGCACATCCCGGAGCAGCTGACGGGCATGCCGTCCTGGCTCGTCTCGCACAGCAGCGCCCACAGCGACCTCGGCCTGTTCGCGGGCAAGGAGGTCGCGGTCGTCGGCGCCGGGCAGTCCGCGCTGGAGACGGCGGTGCTGCTGGCCGACGCGGGGGCGCGGCCGCACCTGATCGCCCGGCGGCGCGTCCTCGACTGGAACACCGTCCCGGAGGAGCGCCGGTCGCCGCGCACCCTCCTGCGGGAGGGCCCGAGATCCGGGCTCGGCACCGGCTACCGGACGTGGCTGTGGGCGGAGCGGCCCGGGCTCGTCCGGTACCTGCCGGAGCGGACCCGGCGGCGGATCGTCCGCGAGACGCTCCCGCCGGCGGGCTCCTGGTGGCTGCGCGACCGGCTGGACGAGCGGATCCGCGTCTCGACGGGGCGCCTGCTCGCCAAGGCCGTGGAGCAGGACGACGGCGTCGCCCTCACCACCACCGACCACGAGGGGCGCCGCCTCGTCACGGAGGTCGAGCACGTCATCGCCGCGACCGGGTTCGTCCCCGACGTCGAGCGGCTCAGCCTGCTCGCGCCCGAGCTGCGCGACCGGATCACCACCCGGCTCGGGGCGCCGGTGCTCAGCCGCGACTTCGAGGCGTCCACGTCCGGCCTCTACTTCGCCGGGCTCGCCGCCGCCCCCACCTTCGGGCCGGTCATGCGGTTCGTGCACGGCGCCGACTTCGCCGCCCGGCGGATCGCGCGCCACATCGTCCGGCGGACGCCGCGCGTGCGGGTGCCGGCGAGCCGGCCGTCGGCCTTCCTGGAGCCGGGAACCTCCTCCCAGAGGTGAAGAATCCTCCTCCGAGCCGGCGGTGCGCCCCAGGGCGCCCGCCGGCTCCCGGCTCTCCAGGACCGGCGAACCGTCACCCCCAGGGCGGCCGGGCCCGGCGGCGCGCGCGCTCGGCCCTGGCGACGGCCACGGACCACTGAAGTCGCGAGTAGAGCGTCCACGCGCCGCACCGGCCGCGCGCGGGCGCCGGGTCATGAGCGGTGGAAACGGCGGAGAGCATGATCAGGTCGGCGTCGGCGCGGGTGACGAACCGGCGGGTCTCGCGCCGGGGGCGCTGGGAGCGCGCGGGCAGCAGGCGCGCCATCGCGGACGAGGGATCGATCATCGCAGGCTCCTCGCTGGACGGCCGGTTGTGACCGCCCGCTCACTGAATGTAGCGCACCGATACCGTCCGCCATGCTTCTCCCGGACGCCAGGCATGGGGGCGGCGCCTGACGGTCCCGCAAGGGCACCGAGGCTCCGGAGAAAGCCATGCGTCTCGACAAAAAGAAAGAGCCTGGCAAAAAGGGCGACAGGTACCGGGAAACCGGCCGAGATAAAAGCCAGATTAATGCCACGGTAAATGATGGGGAGACACGGCGGGAGACCGGCCAATGGCTCCTTGATCGGCGTTGCGGCGGTGCTACGTTCATGCCGTCCGGAACGACCGGGACCCGAAAACGACCTGGCCACGGCCATGGCGACGAGAGGAAGCGGCTGTGCACACCGAACCGATCCAGCGCGGGGCGAAGCGCCCGCAGGGTCGGCCGCGGCACGCCCTCCTCTCCGTTCTGGTCCGCCTGGTCGCCGTCGCGGGCTTCGCGTTCGCGGGATGGCTCACGCTTTCCGCGCTGACCCACTCCGCCTTCGCCGCCGAGCGGGCCGCACGCCCCGCCGCCGCCCCGGACGACCACGGTCTCCTCGACCAGACCCCGCGCGTCGCCAACCTGGACGGCGCGGCCGCCATCCGCCACCTCACCGCCGACCACGACTCCCAGGCCCGCAGGGGCCAGGAGGGTCAGGCCCGGCACGAGGGTCAGCCCCGCCACCACGGCGGCCACGCCGCCCACGGCGGCCAGGCCCGTCAAGGCGGGCTGGTCCGCGGCGGCGAGCAGGGGGCATCTCTCTCCGAGGCCGTTTCGGACTCCGCTCCCGGCGTTGGCCGTGGCTCTGGCCTCGGCTCTGTTTCCGGGGCCGTCCCGGGCGGTGTGCGGGAGATCGGAGAGCACCCCGTCCGGTACCTGCGGGCACGGCAGCAGGATGTGCTCGACGGCAAGGACCGGGCCGTCCGCCAGGTGCGTGACGTGGCCGACGAGGCCGGGGTGCCGGGCGTGCGCGTGTCCGACCTCCTTCAGGAGCGTCCTGTCATCGGGGGGCTCGTCCACCGGGTGACGGACCAGCAGCCGCTGCTGCAGGACGGCGCACCGGCCGGCGCCCAGCAGGAGCCGAAGGCGCAGCGCGGCGTCGACCGGGCTCGCGACGAGGCGGCGCCCGCCGCCGCGTCGCACGCCAGGCCCGCGGCCGTCCCGGTCGCGGCGAGCGCGGGCGAGCCGGCGTACGAGAGCGCCGAGCCCTGCACGGGCTGCCGCGGCGACCACCGCACTCCCTCGCCCGGTCCCGCGCTGCCGTCCGGCCAGGACGCCCCGCGCGGCGGCGGCTCGGCGGGCGGGCACCCGTTCGCCCCGTTCGCCGACCTGCTGAACCGGCAGTACCCGGCGGCGCCGTCCGCCGCCGACCCGGGCACCTTCCGCCGTACGGCGCTGCGCGACGTCGCCGCGCCCGGCGGCCCCTCCGTCGTCCCCGACTAGAAACCCCCGCCCGGCCGCGAACGGCCGGCCCACGGCGGCCGCGTGCGACGCACGCCGCGCGCCCTCACCTCGATCTTTCCCGGAAACGCAACGGCCGCGCCTGGCCGCTGCCAGTCCTGCGCCCACCCGGACGGTGCCGCGCAGCGATCACCACCGATCACCACCGATTCGCAAAGAACCGACAGGAGCAACACATCATGCGTATCTGGTCCAGGAACACCGGCCGCGCCGCTCTGGTGGCCGCGAGCGCCCTCGCCGTCGGAGCCGCCTTCGCCACCGCGGTCCCGGCCAGCGCCGACGAGTCGTTCGGCGGCGGCCACGGCGGCCGCGGCGGGGTCGACATGACCAGCGCCGGCAACTTCGGCCTGCTGAACGGCACCCAGGTGTTCGCGCCGATCAGCATCCCCGTCAACGTCTGCGGCAACGCCATCGCGGTCGCCGGCCTCTCGCGGGCCCAGTGCAAGGGCGGCGCGTCCGTCAAGAGCAACCACCGGCAGGCCGACTCGGGCTACCGGACGGCCGGCGACTGGGGCGGCGGCGGCTGGGGCGGCCACGAGGGCGGCCGCGGCGGGGTCGACATGACCAGCGCGGGCAACTTCGGGCTGCTGAACGGCACCCAGGTGTTCGCGCCGATCAGCATCCCGGTCGACGTCTGCGGCAACGCCGTCGGCATCCTCGGCGCGGCGCAGGCCGCGTGCAAGGGCGGCGCGTCCGTCAAGCGGCACGGCGACCCCAAGGTGAAGATGACGAGCGCCGGCAACTTCGGCGCCGCGAACGGCACCCAGGCCTACATCCCGATCAAGGCCCCGATCAACGCGTGCGGCAACGCCGTCTCGCTGCTCGGCCTCGCCGAGGCGCAGTGCAAGGGCGGGGCGACCGTCGAGGAGGGCCACGGCCACAAGGAACTGCCGCCCACCCTGCGGACGCCCAAGAAGAAGAAGCCGTACAAGCCGTCCAAGCACCGTCCGGCCGCCAAGCACAAGAAGCTGCCCTCGACGATGCGCTCGGAAGGCCAGCGCATCGCGAACACCGCGCCGAAGACCGCCCCGAACTACCGCCGCGCGGACGCCCTGCCCGCCGTCAAAGGGTTCGTGGACGGGCTCAGGCGCACGGTGAAGGTGCCCGGCGTGGACGTCAAGCCCGGCCAGATCGGCCCGAAGGTGCCCGCGGGCAAGGACACGCCCGTCACCCTCGGTTCTCCGATCCTGCGCTGAGCACGTGTCGGCCTGGATGACGATCCGCGGCCGATGAACAGCGGAGAAGGGGCGGCAGACGTGCCGCCCCTTCCCATGCCAGCAGAGTCCCGAGCTATGGAGAGGGAGCCATGCTCGACCGAAAGTCCCTGTTCGCGGCGGCTCTCGCCGCGTGCTGCGCGGTGCCCGTCCTCGGCGCCGTGACCGGGGCGCGGGCCGCCGGAACGGCGGCCGCCGCTCCGGCGGCGGCCACCGCCGCCCGGCCCCGGACCGGCGCGATGATCGCCCAGATCCGGATCAGGCGGATGGGCCTGAAGATGGGCGTCCGGCAGGGCGTCACCGAGGCCGTGCTGCGGCGCGGCGTCGGGCACTACCCGGGGACGGCGCTCCCCGGGCGGGAGGGCAACGCCGTCCTGCTCGGGCACCGGACGACCTGGCGCGCCCCGTTCTTCCAGCTCGACCGGCTGCGGCGCGGCGACCGGATCGTCCTGCGGGTGGGCCGCCGGTCCTACGTCTACCGGGTGCGGACCAGGCGCGTCGTCGACCCGCGGGACCGGCGGGCGCTGGAGCCGGTCCCGTTCAAGCGGGCCAGCGCGCCCCACGGCAGGTACCTCACGCTCGTCACCTGCACGCCCAAGGGCTCGGACCGGCGCCGCCTCGTCGTCGTAAGCAGGATGGACTCCGGGCGCTGACCCGCGCCCCCGCGGCGGGACGCTGGGACGGCGCGTGCGGCTCGCGCCGCTCAGCGCCCGCCGTAGAGGGCGATCAGCCCGTCGTAGTCGCCCTTGCCGAGCGTGGCGGGCCCGTTGTCGCAGGACGCGAGGGACGGCGTCATCGTGAGCATGCGGTGCTCGGCGCCCTCCACGTGGGAGAGGCCGAAGACGTGGCCCGCCTCGTGCGCCGCGACCGCCTCGGCGGAGTAGCTCCCGGACGGGCACGTCCCGCCGGTCCACCACCGCTTGCCCCGCGCCTGCACGGCCATGTCCGTCTCGACCGTCGTCGGGCCGGAGAACCACGTGCAGGTCGCCGCGAGGACGGGCGCCTCGGCGCTCGGCATGGCCAGCCAGCCGAACGTGTTGACCCGGTCCCGGGTCCCGCAGGCGGCCGAGCTCGTCACGTTCGGGGGCCTGCTGCTCTGGCCCGCGTAGCTCTCGGTCACGTCCGGCGAAGGCGTGAAGCGCCCCGTGCTCGTGCAGTCGGTGCGGGCCTCGGGGACGGCGGCCACGCCTCTGGCGATCGGATCCCTCGGCAGCCCGGCCGTGCCGGCGTAGTAGTTCCACCGGACGGCGGTGCCCTTCGGCCACTTGCTGGGCTGGGGACGGTACGCGCCGTCCTGGCACGCCTGCGCCGGCGCCCGGAACTGGCGCGGCCTGCCCTGCGGCACCCGGTCGCCGTGCGTCCCGATCGTGATCTCACCCGCCCGGGAGTTCACCCCGATGTGCAGCTCGGCGGCCCCGTCGGTGCGCAGCGCGTACGCGATCAGGGAGGTCCCGTCGGCCGGGACGGTCGCCGTGAGGCCGTTCGCGCCGCGCACCGTCCGGCCGCGCAGGTCGCAGTCGGCGATCTTGATCTTCTGCGGCATCGCGCGGGCGGTGAGCGTCCCGCCGGGCTTGCACCAGCTGGGCGGGCGCCGGACCGCGGCGGTCCCGGCGTCCGTGAACGCCGTGCACGCCAGGGCGGCCGCAACCGCCGCCGCCGTGGCCGCCACCGCGGCCGCCCGTGGGGCCGCGAGTGAGGCCGGCTCCGCCGTCGACCGCCGGCCCGCCCGAGAAAAGTCGCGCATATCGGTTCTCCGATGTGTGGGAACGTCCCTCGCAGTCTTCGCGCGGAGCGGGGCCGGGAAAACCGCGCCCGGATAAAATGATCACCATCTTGACAAAGGTGCCATTCGCCAATGAGTTGCTTGTGGGTTTATGTCGGAAAAGGTGTGATGGAGACCGCGGGGTGCTCGCTGTAAATATGTGGTAAATCGTTCCCTATAGTTCTGCAAACGCGTTTATAGCGACCGTGTCCGGAAAAGCAGCAGGTAACGCGGCAACTCGGGATCAACTGAACACCGCTACCGATAGGCGGGCTCCACCTCCCCCCGGCCCCCCGCCGTCCGGAAGCGTTCACGGAAGCGGAGGTGCTCAACGTGCAGACGCAGACACAGGTGCGGGAGCTCATGGGGATGAGCGTGACCGACACCCATGGGACGAAGGTCGGCACGGTCAAGCAGGTCTACCTCAACGACGACTCCGGTTCCCCGGAGTGGGTGACCGTGCACACCGGCTGGTTCGGAATGCGTGAGAGCTTCGTACCGCTGTCCGGGGCCCGCAAGGCCGAGGACGCCCTGCAGGTCCCCTACGACAAGGAGACCATCAAGGGAGCCCCGAACGTCGACGCCGACGAGCACCTGTCGCATGCGCAGATCGTGGACCTGTACAGGCACTACGGAGTGCGTCCCCCGGGCGGCCGCCGCACGGGCGGGGAGACGGACACGGGCACTTCCGAGAAGACGGCCGAGAGCGCGGGAACGGCGGGAACGACCGGCACCACCGAGCCGGGCGAGGCCGCCGGCACGCGGGGCGCCGCCGAGACCGCGGGCACCACCGGAACGGCCGGAACCACCGAGGCCGCCGGGACGACGGGGACCGCGGGGACCACGGGCGCCGCGGGAATGGCCGTCCACCCCGAGCGCGGCAAGCGCGGCTCGGCGGGCGAGCGGGCCGGCGGGCGGGCCATGCCGCCCCAGTCTGCGCGCGAGGGCGCCGAGGCGCCGATGACCGAGATCACCCGGTCGGAGGAGCAGCTGCGCATCGGCACCGAGCGGCACGAGGCGGGCCGCGTCCGGGTGCGCAAGTGGATCGAGACCGAGACGGTCGAGCAGACGATCCCGGTCTCGCACGAGGAGATCCGGATCGACCGCGAGCCCATCGCCGGCGGCCGCCCGGACCCGGAGGTGACGATCTCCGAGGCGGACCAGGAGATCATCCTCTACGAGGAGCGCCCGGTCATCTCCAAGGAGACCGTGCCGGTCGAGCGCGTCCGGCTCCGCACCGAGCAGGTGCAGGACGAGCAGACCGTCCGCGGCGAGCTCCGCAAGGAGCGCATCGAGGTCACGCGCGACGACGGCGCCCGCGGCCCCCGTCCCGAGGGGCGCGGGGAGGGCGGCGAGCCCTCGGCGTGAACGCCTTCCGCGTGACCTGACACCGACCACCCCGGATGGCGGAGCGTCCCGCCGGTCGATACTCACCCGCCGGCCGGCGGGGCACCCGCTCCGGCGCTTCGCGGCGGCCGGTCTCCGCACCGGCGCCTGCTGGCCAGGTGTGGCCGACGAGGCCGGAGTTGCGGCATGTTCCGGCGGATGCGCGCGTCCCGGAAGCACGGCGGCCGGACGGGTGGGGCCTGTGTGCCCTCCACCTGTCCGGCCTGCTTTGTTCGGTCCATGATTCAACGTGTGAACTTAGTTCCCGTCAAGCCCTCTTCCATGTTTTCCACAAGGCCGCGGCCGGGCCGGTGAAGATCCGTTGACAGCCGCCCGGCGGCGGGGGAGGTTCCAGATGACGTCGCCGGCGCAGGGGTCACGGCCGTCCGGGCGAGCCGTGACCCCGGCGTCCGGCCGTGCGCGGTCCGCCGGGCCGCGCGGCGTCCTTCGGAGCGACCCAGGAGGGACGAGTTGCCACACTCCCGCAGACGTGCCGTCGCCACCCGGATCGGGCGATCACTGGTCGCGCTCGCGACCGTCGCCGCCCTTCCGTCGGCCCTCGCGGCGCGGCCCGCCACGGCCGACGCCCCCCGGCAGGCCCCGTACCTGAACCCGCGGCTGCCCGCGGCGGACCGGGTGAAGGACCTGCTCGGCCGCATGACCCTGGAAGAGAAGGTCGGCCAGATGGCGCAGGCCGAGCGCGGCGCGATCGACGGCGACCGCGACCAGATCACGAAGCTGGCCCTCGGGTCGGTGCTGTCCGGCGGCGGATCGACGCCCGCCGGCAACACCCCCGCGGGCTGGGCGGACATGGTCGACGCCTACCAGTCCAAGGCCCTGGCGACCCGCCTGAGGATCCCGCTCCTGTACGGGGTCGACTCGGTGCACGGCCACAACAACCTCGTCGGCGCCACCGTCTTCCCGCACAACATCGCGATGGGCGCGACCCGCGACCCCGGCCTCGTCCGCCGGGAGGAGCAGATCACGGCCGTCGAGACGAAGGCGACCGGCCCGCAGTGGGTGTTCGCGCCCTGCGTCTGCGTCACCCGCGACCTGCGGTGGGGGCGCGCCTACGAGAGCTTCGGCGAGGACCCGCGCCTCGTGATCCAGATGGAGACCGGCTTGGAGGGCTTCGAGGGACGGCGCGAGAGCGACCTCGCCACGAACCGCCACGTCCTGGCGACGGCCAAGCACTTCGCCGGCGACGGCGACACGGTGTTCGGCTCCTCCACCAGCGGCACGTACACCATCGACCAGGGCGTCACCGTCACCGACCGGAAGCACTTCGAGGCGGTCGACCTCGCGCCCTACGTCGTGGCGGTCAGGAAGTACGGCGTCGGCAGCATCATGCCCTCGTTCTCCAGCGTGGACTGGAAGGAGGACGGCGTCGGCGACCCGCTCAAGATGAGCGCGCACAAGGAGCTGCTGACCGACGTCCTGAAGAAGAAGATCGGGTTCGACGGCTTCCTCATCAGCGACTGGGAGGCCATCCACCAGATCCCGGGCGACTACGCCACGCAGGTCCGCACGTCCGTGAACGCCGGCATGGACATGTTCATGGAGCCCTACAGCACGCCGCAGTTCGTCCAGACGCTGCTGGCGGAGGTGCGGGCGGGCCGCGTGCCGGCGTCGCGGATCGACGACGCGGTGAGCCGCATCCTGAAGGCGAAGTTCGAGCTCGGCCTGTTCGAGCACCCGTACACCGACCGCTCCAACGCCGGGACGATCGGGTCGCCCGAGCATCGCGCGGTCGCCCGTGAGGCCGTCGCCAAGTCGCAGGTCCTGCTGAAGAACTCCGGGAACGCGCTGCCGCTGCGCAAGGACCGGCGCATCTACGTGGCCGGGGCCAACGCCGACGACATCGGCAACCAGGCCGGCGGCTGGACGGTCACGTGGCAGGGCTCGTCCGGCCCCATCATCCCGGGCACGACGATCCTGGACGGCATCAGGCAGAACTCGTCCCATGTCACCTACAGCCGGGACGCGTCGGCGCCGACCGCCGGCAGCGACGTCGGGATCGTGGTGGTCGGCGAGAAGCCGTACGCGGAGGGCGTCGGCGACGTCGGCAACGGCCACACGCTGAACCTGTCCGACGCCGACCGGGCCGCGGTCGACAAGGTCTGCTCCGCGATCAGAACCTGCGTCGTCCTGGACGTCGCGGGGCGCCCGCAGATCGTCACCGACCAGCTGGCGAAGACGGACGCGTTCGTCATGTCCTGGCTGCCCGGCAGCGAGGGCGCGGGCGTCGCGGACGTCCTGTTCGGCAGGCGCCCGTTCACCGGCAGGCTCCCGGTGACCTGGCCGCGCAGCGAGGCCCAGGAGCCGATCAACGTCGGCGACCGCGACTACCGGCCCCTGTTCCCCTACGGATACGGCCTGAGGACCCGCGTCCGACCCTGACCGGCGTCCGGCGGCGGGGCCGGTCGCCTTCGGGCGGCCGGCCCCGCCGGTCATGGCCCCGCAGGTCATCGGCCCGCCCGCCCAAAGCCCGGTTTATCCCGCTTCCGATGGGTGAGGCTGCCTCCAGCGCCCGACGGGCGGCGCACGCTGCTGGATCGGCACAAGGGGAGACCGGGTGGAACGGGAGCCGCGGACGGCGTTCGTCCTCGGAGGCGGGGGCGTGCTCGGCGCGCACGAGGTCGGCATGCTCCGGGCGCTGCGGGAGACCGGCGTCCGCCCCGACCTCGTCGTCGGAACCTCGATCGGCGCGCTCAACGGCGTGTTCGTCGCGGCCGGGCCGGACGCGGCGGTCGAGCGGCTCACCAGCCTGTGGTCGGACGAGTCCGTCCGCGACGTGTTCGGCTCGCCCGTCCTCGCCCGGCTGTGGAGGCTCGCCCGGTCCGGCACGCACCTGCACTCCAACGAGCCGCTGCGCCGCATGCTGGACGAGCTGCTCCCCGTGCCGTCGTTCGAGGACCTGGAGGTCCCGTTCCAGTGCGTCGCCGCCGGGATCGAGACCGCGATGGCGCACTGGTTCACCGAGGGCCCGCTGATCCCGGCCGTGCTCGCGTCGTCGGCCGCGCCGGGGCTGCTGCCGCCCGTCCGGGTGGGGGAGCGGCACTACTACGACGGCGGCCTCGTCCACAGCATCCCGGTCAGCCGGGCCGTGATGCTCGGCGCCACCGACATCTACGTCCTGCACGTCGGCCGGATCGAGCGGGACCTCGCGCCCCCGCGCTGGCCCTGGGAGGTCGGCCTCGTCGCGTTCGAGATCGCGCGCCGGCACCGGTTCTTCGAGGAGATGGCGAACCTCCCGGAGGGCCTGACGGTCCACGTCCTGCCCGCCGGGGCCAGGCCGCAGAAGGCGGGAGTCGACCTCACCCAGGTCCGCTACAGGAACGCGTCCGGAATCCAGGCTCACATCGAACGCGCCTATCAGGCATCTTTGAATTACCTGAAAGAGCGAGCGTGAGATGCTGCCACCCCGATTCGTGCGCCGCCTGGTGTGCACGCCACTGCTGTTCGTCCTGACCCTTCTGGTCGTGGTGCTGTTCCCGGTCGCCTTCGTGGTGACGTCCCTGGCCGGGCGCGAGCGCAAGCGGGCCCAGCGCCTGCTCTGGTTCAGCCTCACGTGGGGGACGCGGGAGACGGCGGCCGTCCTGGAGTGCGGGTGGCTGTGGCTCCGGCGCCGCACCCACGACGACCGGCACTACGACATCATCCGCCGCTATGTCGGCGCCCTCTACGCGTCCGCGCAGCGGCGGCTCGGCCTGCGCGTCGAGGTGGACGGCACCTGGGACGGCGCTGCTGACGGCCCTGGGGACGGCTCGGCCGCCGACCGGCCCCTGATCGTGCTCAGCCGGCACGCCGGGCCGGGCGACGCGCTCCTGATCGTCCACCACCTGCTGTCCGAGTACCGGCGCCGCCCCCGGGTGGTCATGAAGGCGCTGCTCCAGCTCGACCCCTGCATCGACATCGCCGCCAACCGGATCCCGAACGTGTTCGTCACCCCGGGCGGCGCCGCGGACGCCGTCGGCGAGCTCGCCGAGGGACTCGGCCCCGGCGAGGCGCTGCTGATCTTCCCCGAGGGCGGCAACTTCTCCCCGGAGCGCCGCCGCCGCGCGATCCGCCGGCTGGCCCGGATGCGCCGCGCGGACGAGGCGGCCCGCGCCGCCGCGATGCGCAACGTGATGCCGCCGCGGCCCGGCGGCGTGCTGGCCGCGCTCGACTCCGCCCCGTCCGCCGACGTGGTGTTCGTCGCGCACTGCGGGCTCGACCACATGGCCACGGCCGGGGACGTCTGGCGGCGCGTGCCGCTGACCGTTCCCGTCCGGGCCCGCTGGTGGCGCGTGCCCGCCGAGGACGTTCCCGGCGACCGCGACGCCCGCGTCAGCTGGCTCTACGAGAACTGGGAGCGCGCGGACGCGTGGATCAGTGCGCAGCGGGCGCCCGCGCCGAAGTGACATCATGGACGCATGGGCGATGAGGGGTCCGTGCGGGTCGATCTGTGGATCTGGTCCGTGCGGCTGCTGAAGACCCGCTCGATGGCGTCGACCGCGTGCCGGGCGGGCCACGTCCGGGTGAACGACGAGCGCGCCAAACCGTCCACCTCGGTCAAGCCGGGCGACGTCGTCAGGCTCCGCCACGACGGGCGGGAGCGCGTCGTCGTCGTGCAGAAGACCATCCGCAAGCGGGTGTCCGCGCCCGTCGCGCAGGAGTGCCTGATCGACAGGAGCCCGCCCCCGCCGCCGCGCGAGGCGCTCATCCCCGTCGGCCGCCGGGAGCGCGGCGCGGGCCGTCCCACCAAGCGCGACCGCCGCGAGCTCGAACGCGTCCTCGACCGCTACCGCATCCTGAACGAGCCCCCGAAGGACGACTAGGAGCCGGTGGCGTAGCGGCGTTCGGACTCCAGCGCCGACGCCACGTCCCGGGGGTAGGTGCGCCGCGCCCTGAGCAGCAGCAGACCGTTGCCCAGCAGCGGTATCAGCGCCAGCAGGAACACCCGGTCCAGGCCGACGCCCGCCGCCCGGCCCGCCCCGAGGACCCCCGACAGCCAGCCGAACAGCACCGGCGCGGCCGCCTCCCCGGACATGCGCACGATCGTCCGGATGGCCTCCGCGCGCCCCCACAGCCGGAAGTGGACGACGTCCAGCCGCACCGCGTCCAGCGGCGGGTTCGCCGCGGCCAGCGCGGCGGAGGCGAGCGTGAACAGCGGCAGCGCGACCAGCGCCCGGTCGGTGAGCAGCGCGGGCAGGAACAGCAGCGCCGACGCGGCGAACGCCACGCCCGGCACGCCGACCCGCGAGGTCACCCGCCCGCCGCGCAGGAGCCGGTCGGCCAGCCGCCCCCCGACCAGCACCCCGAACAGCGCCGCCGCCCCGGCGACCGGCAGGAACGCCGACAGCCCGCCCTGCCCGACCGCGTACCGCTCCATCACGAAGACCAGCGCGAACGTGCGCATCCCGGCGAAGAAGAAGTAGCCGACCGCGGACGCCAGGATGATGATCACGTTCGTGCGGATGGCGAGCACGTACCGGGCCGCCTGCGCCAGCGTCATCCGCTCGGGGTCCTGCGCCAGGACGTTGCGCGGGTCCGGGCGCACGCCCGCCCGGTCCACCTGCCGCTGCGCGAGCTCCTCCCCGCTCCGACCGCCGGAGGTCCCCTGCGCGCCGCGCGCCGGCTCGGGCAGCATCCTCCACAGCAGCACGGCCAGCACGAACCCCAGGCCCGCGACGAACCAGAACGAGACCCGCCAGCTCGCGAACGCGGCGATGTTGCCGCCCGCCAGCAGCCCGAACCCGACCCCGACCAGCTCTCCGGCGAGGATCCGCCCGTACGTCGCGGCCCGCTCCTCGGGCGGGAACAGGTCCCCGATCAGGGACGCCACCGTGGGTCCCGCCGTCGCCGTCACCGCGCCCAGCGCCACCCGCGACGCCAGCAGCCACTCGTACGACTCCGCCAGCCCCCCGAGGACCATCGCGGCGCTCCACAGCACCACGCTGCCCGCCAGCAGCGGCACCCGCCGCACCCGGTCGGTGAGCTGCCCCACCGGCACCGTCGCTATCGCGCCGACCGCCGCCGGCGCGGCCGTCAGCACCCCGACCTGCGTGTTGCCGATGTGCAGGGAGCTGCGCAGCTGGTGGACGATCGCCCCGATGACCCCGGTGTCCGCCGCGTTCAGCGCGAGGACGCAGGCCATCAGCACCACGACGCGCGCCCGGCGCCTCCCGCCCAGCCGGTCCGCCAGCGCGGTGCTCATCCGCCTCCACGGCCGCGGGGCCGACGCCGGTGCCATTGCGCTCTAGTGCCCCCGCGCGGCCGGGGTATGTCCCGGCCGCGACCATGATGACCTGGGGTTCCGCTGCCCGCCCTGCCCCGGCGTCAGTCTCCGCGCGCGCCGGCGGGCGGGGCGATGAGCGCGTACATCAGCAGGATGCACAGCGCGATGGTCAGCACCGACCAGATCGGGAACGCGGCCAGGAACGCCAGGTGCCCGAGGGCGGCGAGGAAGGCGAACACGACCCCGACCACCCGCGCCCACATCTTCCCGGTCAGGATCCCGACGCCGACGACGACCTGCAGGGCGCCGAGGACGAGCCAGTACCAGCCCCACGCGGTGAAGTCGAAGACCAGGATCTGGTTGGAGTTCACGACGTAGTAGCTGTCCTTGAACAGGGCCACCACCCCGTCGATGACGTTGAACGCGCCCACCACCATGGAGAGCACTCCCGCGAAGGTGAGCCATCCGGAGAGCTGGTAGCTCTGGCCCGTCGATACCGATCGGCCCCCGTGGGTCATCCTCGTCGTCATGAGACCTCCCGATCGAGCTGCATGTTCATGTCGAGAAGTCCCCTTTGTTGCATATTGGGCAAACCATGCCGCCCAGTTATTTGACGTCCCTTTGAGGCAAATGTGGCGGCGGTGTGCCCCCACCGTCCGCTCCGCCCGCCGGGCTCCGCGGTCCGGCCTCCCCATGTTGTGCAAGAAGTCTTGCGCAATAGTTCTTGTGCATGTGACGATGGCCGCATGACCGAGCCGGACGACGTGCCCAAGGTGACCGACTCGCAAGTGCTGGCCGCGATGTCGCACCCCCTCCGGCGGCGCCTCCTGGACGTCCTCAAGGTCCACGGCCCGTCCACCGTCAGCACTCTCGCCGACCGGACCGATCAGGCCGTGGCCAACATCAGCCACCACCTGAAGGTGCTCGCCGCCGCCGGTCTGACCGTCGAGGCGCCGGAACTCGCCAGGGACCGCCGCGAACGCTGGTGGCGGCTCGCCGCACCGGAACTCCGCTGGGTCACCGGCGACTTCGACGACGACCCCGCCCGCCAGGCCGTGGCCGGCGCGGCCGTCTCGCTCGCCCTCGACCGGCAGATCGGCCTGGTCCGCGCCTGGCACGCCGTCCGGGAGCAGCGGGGGGCATGGAACGGCGCGGCCTTCTCCGCCGACACGTGGCTGCACCTCACGCCCGCCGAACTGGGCGAGCTGGAACAGGAACTCCTCGCGCTGCTCGCCCGGTGGGAGCGGCGGGACGTCCCCGACGACGGGCAGGCCCGCGAGCCGGTCTTCCTGTTCGCCCACGGCGTCCCGGCCGAACCGTGACCACCGCCCCGACCGCCGCCGCCCCCGCGCGCGGCGGCCTCGGCGGGCACCGCGACTTCCGCCTGCTCTGGATCGGCCAGGCCACCGGCAAGCTGGGAAGCAGCGTCACCGGCGTGGCCCTTCCGCTGGCCGCGGTCGCCGTCCTCGACGCGAGCACCTTCCAGGTGGCGCTGCTCTCGGCCGCGGCCTGGGCGCCCTGGCTGCTCCTGGGCCTCCCGGCGGGCGCCTGGGTCGACCGCCTGCCGCGCCGCCCGGTGATGCTCGCCTGCGACCTCTCGGCCCTGCTGCTCTTCCTCAGCGTCCCGGCCGCCGCCTGGCTCGACCGGCTGACCGTCGCCCACCTGGCGGCCGTCGCACTGGGCGCCGGCTGCGCGGGCGTGTTCTTCCAGACGGCCTACCAGGTCTACCTGCCGTCCCTGCTGGACCGCGGCGACCTGGCCGCGGGCAACGCCAGGGTCCAGGCGACCGAGGCCGCCGCCCAGGTCGGCGGCCCTGGACTGGCGGGGCTGGTCATCCACCTCGCGGGAGCGGTGAACGCCGTCCTTCTCGACGCGGCGAGTTACCTCGTCTCGGCCGCCTGCCTGCTGGCGATCCGGACCCGCGAGGCCCGCCCCGCCCGCGACCGGCGCGGGACGCTGCGGCAGGAGATCGCCGAGGGCCTTCGCTTCGTGGCCCGCGACCCCTACCTGCGGGTGCTGACCCTGTTCTCCGCCGCCAGCAACATCTGCCTGTTCGGGTACCAGTCGATCCTGGTGGTGTTCCTCGTCCGCGAGGTCGGCGTCGGCCCGGCCACGGTCGGCGTCCTCGCCGCCGCGACCAGCCTGGGAGCCGTCCTCGGCGCGGCCGCGGCCTCCGTCCCGTCCCGCCGCTTCGGCTCGGCCCGCACCCTGCTCGCCGCCGAGATGGGCGCCGCGCCGTTCGGCCTGCTGGTCCCGCTCGCCGCACCGGGCGCGGGGCTGCTCCCGGCCTTCGCGGGAGGGTTCGTCATCGCCGCGGGCGTCGCCGCGGGCAACGTCCTCAAAGGGACCTTCCGGCAGGCCTACAGCCCTCGCCCGCTGCTCGGCCGGATCACCGTGAGCATGCAGCTGGTCAGCTACGGCACCATCCCGCTCGGCGCCCTGCTGGGCGGCGCCCTGGGTACGGCCCTGGGCGTCCGTCCCGCCATGTGGATCACTACGGGCGCGCTGGCGCTCTCAGGGCTGACGCTCCTGGCAGGCCCCCTCCGCCACGACCGAGACCTCCCGTCGCGTCCCGGCTGAGCGCGCGTTCAGCCCGGCGATCCAGGCTTGCGCGCCAACACGAGCCGTCCCCGCGGACTGCCGTCCTCACGCGTCCCCAAGGCCGCCAACGGGACGGTCGTCACCCCGAACCCGGCCGCTGCCAGATCGCTCCGGAGCGCGTTCAGCGGACAGGTCCGGTAGTACATGACGAACGGGGGACGCCACACCGCGTTCCGGACCCGCATGACCAGATCGAACCCGAGCAGCGCCCAGTACAGGCGGGACATGATGGGCGGCGGCGCCCCCACGGGGAAGGCGAAGAGCCCGCCGGGCCGCAGCGCCCGGTACACCCCGCCGAAGAGCGCGGGCCGCTCCGCGGGCAGCAGGTGCCCGAGCGCCCCGAAGGTGACCGCCAGGTCGAAGGCTCCGTCGAAGGGCAGGGCCCGGACATCGGCCCGCACCCATCCGGCCTCCGGATGAGCCCGCCGCGCCTGTTCGAGCATGCCCGCGCTGAAGTCGACGCCCGCACTGCGCGCATCGCACAACCGTCCGAGCACCCGCATGCCCGCACCCGTGCCGCAGCACACGTCCAGCCCCTCACCGAACGGCCCGTACGGCAGCAGCGCCTCGGCGGTCGCGTCGAGGACCCTGTCGGGCGTCCGGAAGGGCGTCTCGTCGAACTTCGGAGCCAGCAGGTCGTACCCGCGCTCGACCGACGACAGCGCCTGAACCGCCAACTCCCGCAAGGAAGGGCCCCGAGCCGAGAACACGCCCCAACCCTACTTCCAGGGAGCCGGGAGCCCGCGCCTCACACCTCGGCGCCGCACCTCGGCGTCCGGGCCAGGTGATCGGAGGGTGAGGAGGGCGCGGCCGGTGACCGCGCCCTCCCTGTCGACGCCCGGTGACCTACGAGGCGCGGCTGAGGAAGGACCAGCCGATCTTCGCCGTGTCACCGAGGATTCTCAAGTCCCGCTCCAGGCTGGCGCAGTGCGCGTCCTCGATGTCGTCCTCCGACCGCCGAAGCAGGAACCCTTCACTCTGCGGTTCCAGGCCAATGCTCCTGTTCCCGAACGTGCTGTACATGCCGGGCCGGCCGATGGTCGTCGCCCAGTCCCACTCCCTGTACACGGAAGAGGGCAGGACTTCTTTCATCAGCTGCCGGTCGAAGCGCAGCAGGGGACGCGGGTTGGCCATCGACATGTGCCCGCGGAGCACGTGGTACACCTCCAGGAACTGGTCGAAGGTGCCCTTGCGCAGAACTTTCCCGCGGCGGGTCGCCCGAGGGTCGTCGGAGCCGCGGCTCGCGTCCGTCCCCCGGGTGTCCCGCATCGTCCGGACGTGGACGAGCCTGAACGGGACGCCGTCCTTACCGATCCGCCACTGGCGGAAGAGCGGCGCACGGCCGTCCTCCAGGAACATCAGCGAAGCTCCGACGGCGGCCGTTGGCACGAACACCGGGGAGACCGCTGTGGCGATCAGCAGGTCGAGCGCCCTTTTCTCAGCGCTGAGAGTCCAGGCGGGTCCGGTCAGATTCGCTCCAGGGAGATCCGAGATCGTTTCCCGGATCGCCCTGAGCCTCTGCTGCAGTGCATGCAGCGGTTCTTGTTCTTTCATTTCGTTTGCGGGCACAGGATCAAGGTGCCCCCTCCTTCAGCCCCTACTCTGTCGGCGGGACGAGGGGGAAGCCACCTATTCCGGTCCGTCACCGCATGAGTTTCCGGACGACCGCACGCTGCGACGCCGACCGAAATATCGCGGCGACCGCTCAGAATGGCTTGGGCCGGAATCGCGGATCGTTCCCGAACCGGGTCTTCCTACCAAGGCCGAAGCCGCGCCGCCGGTTCGGGCTACAACTGGTCAGGGCCGTACGGGGGCGGGTGGGATGCCGGCCAGGCAGGAGGTGCCGGGGACCCGCAGGTCGCGGATGAAGCCCGTCTGGATCGCGGCCACGCAGCCGCTGGGTTCCTGTTCGGCCACGTGACCGACGTTGGGCGCCTCCACCACCGCGGCGCGGCGGAACTGGCGCGCGGCCTGCCGGCCCACGGCCGTCGGGGTGTCGGCGTCCAGGTCACCGGACACGACCAGCACCGGGACGTCGGGGAACGGCCCGCCGGTCGGCTGCACCGGGCCGCGGCGGTCCGGCCAGCGGACGCATGCGTCGCCCTGGTCGTAGCTCATGCTGGTCCAGGCCGTCTTGCCGAACGGCCAGTAGGCCCGCTCGGGCAGTGCCGCGCGCCCGGCGGAGAACTGGCGGAGGCGGGCGGCGACCGGCGACCGGCGGTTCCACAGCGTCGGGTAGTCGTTGCACATCACGGCCGCGGCCAGTTCGGGGTTGAAAGGCTGCTGCTCCTCTCGGCGGAGCGCCGACCCGCTCAGCGGTGCCACCCGCCGGGCGGCGTCGACCAGCGCATTGGTGTCGCCGCGCAGGGCGTCGCGGACCATCGCGGGAACGTCGCCGATCCCGGCGGGGGCCGATTTGGCCGAGTCGTAGACGATCGCGGCCAGTGCGGTGTCGTCCAGCAGCCGCTGCGGGCCGTCCAGCGTGTAGGGGACCGGGCGTGCGTGCAGCCGCTGGGCGAGCCGCGCGACGTCGCGCAGGACCCGGTAGCCGTCGCAGGCGCCGGCGCTGCGCCCGCACACCAGCCGCAGCGACCGGCGGGCGGCGCTCGCGTTGGGGCGCGCCCACATGTCGAAGTCGAGCGGGTAGGCGCTGGAGAGCACCACCGAGCGCACGCGGCCCGGATGCCGCTGGGCGTAGACGGTCATCAGGTAGGTGCCGTAGGACTCTCCGAGCAGGTCCAGCCGCTCGATCCGCAGCCTGGCGCGGACGGCGTCGATGTCGTCGGCGGTCTCGGCCGAGGTGTAGCCGCGCCCGCGGGCCCCGAGGGTCCGGCCGCACTCGCCGATCGCCCGGACGAAGCCGTCACGGGTGGCGGGCAGCGAACCGAGGGCCCCGCAGGCGACCGGGCCGGAGCGGTTCACCCCGCGCGGATCGACCAGGAGAAGGTCGTGGTCCTCCAGCAGGGCGCGGTACATCTGCGCGTACTGGGAGGCGGACGCGATCGCGGAGTTGCCGGGACCGCCGGGGTTGATGGTCACCGTCCCCTTGACGGGCCGGGAGGTGTCGCGGTGCCCGATCAGCGCAAAGGCCACGGTGGTGCCGCCGAGTTCGGGACGCGCCCGTACCAGCGGCACCCGCACCGTCCCGCACACCGCGCGGGGCACCGGCACGCACTCGGCCGGCCCGCTCCGCGGCGTCCCGGCCGCCCCTGCCTGCCCGGCGGCCATGCCGCCGGACGCGATCACGGCGGTCGCGGCCGCCAGCAGGCCCGCCGTCCTGAAGATCAGTCGCATGCGGGGAGCATGATCGCTCGCTGGCCGACCGCGCATCGTCCCGCAAGGGGAACCCGCCGCCGATACCCGAGAGGGACTCGGCCGCGGTGCGCACCGGGGCCGGGATGCGCGGGCGTCCGCCGCGAGTCGCCCGCCCGTTTCAGCGCGAGGGGCGGGTCGCCCGCACGAAGGCGACCCGGCCGAACCTCAGGTCGGCGTGCGCGACCTCCCGGGCGTCGTCGAACCCGGCCTCGGCGAGCAGCGCGATGACGCCGTCGCCGTGGTCACGGGACGCGACCGGGCCGTGCGCTCCCTGGGAACGCTTCGACCAGGGCAGGTGCCGGAGCGCATGGGCGAGGCCGCGGCCGTGGCCGTGCTCGTGGTGGCCCTCGTCCCCGGCGTCGGAGGAGGGCCCGCCGAAGTCGGCGACGGTGACCGTTCCTCCCGGCCGAAGGGCGCGCAGAGCGGCGCGCGCGAACGCGCTCCGGCCGTCGTCGTCGAGGTGGTGCAGGGCCAACGCCGAGACCACATGGTCGAGCGAGGCGTCCTCGGCGGGGAGGCGGTCGGCGTATCCCTGCACGAGCGTGAGGTCGACGCCGCGGCGCCGCGCCTTGCGCGCGGCCCTGCGAAGAGCGTCCGCGTCGGGGTCGAGACCGGTCACTCGCGCGGCGGGCTGGGCGGCGAGCACGGCGAACGACAGGTTGCCCGTCCCGCAGCCGACGTCGACCACCGTCTGGCCCGGCCCGATGCCGGCGAGCCGGGCGGCGCGCTCGTGCAGGGCGCGGACCCCGACCACTTTGGAGAAGACGTCATAGAACGGGAGGAGCCAGGTCTTGCCCGCTCCAGGCAGGAACGGGCGGTCCCGCTCCTCCGGGGTTCGCTGGTCGAGGATGCGTACGTCCATGGGTGGGTGCCCCTTTGCGCGTCCGGTGGCGGGTCTGCCGCGAGAAGCCGGTGGCAGACTTGGGTGCCGTCACCGTCAAGTCTTGGACATTTCGCGGCCGACCAGCAGGACATACCTTTGGAGTCATGGGACATTCTTCGGTCGGGACCTCGCTGGGCCCCCCGTCGAGGCTGCGCACGACACGGTTCGACGGGACGCCCGTCTACCGCTACCAGCAGCGCCCCGGGCTGCCTCCCGTCACGGTGACCCGCTTCGACGCCGAGACCGCCCACGCCGACCTGCCGCCGGACCACCGGCACGCCCACGACTTCCTCGTCCTCGTCTACGTCGAGGAAGGCGCGGGCTCGGTCGCCATCGGAGGCGTCGAGCGGCCGCTGCGCACCGGCGAGGTCCACGCCGTGTCGCCGGGGCAGGTCATCGGCGTCACGGAGGTCGCCGAACTCGCCCACAGCCGCGCGTGGTCGGTGGCGTTCACACCGGACGCCGTCCCCGCCCTGGCCTCGGTCTCCCCGCTGACCTGGACGCACCACCCCCTGCTGGCCCTCTTCGCTCCCGGCGCGGGGCACGCTCGGGTCGCCGAATCCCATCGACCAGGATGGTCGGCGCTCCTGGCGGACCTGGCCGGGGAACTCGCCGACCCGAGCCGTCTCGGGGCGCGCGAGGCCGTCTCCGCCACGCTCACCCGGCTCCTGGTCGCGGCCGCGCGGCTGGCGCCCGCCGCCCCGGGCGGCCCGGACCCCCTCGTCGAGCGGGTCTTCGCCGAGATCGAGGCGACGTTCCGCGAACCGGTCTCCGCCGCGGACGTCGCCCGCGCGCTCGGCTACACCCCCGGACACCTCACGACCGTGCTCCGCAGGCGCACCGGCCGCCCCCTCCTCGAATGGATCACCGAACGGCGCATGATCGAGGTCCGGCGGATGCTGCGCGAGACCGATCTGCCGCTCGACGCCGTGGCCGCCCGGACGGGACTGCGCGACGCCGCCTATCTCGTCCGCCGCTTCCGCAACCGCTACGGCGTCACCCCGCAGCGATGGCGCCGCGCCGAGCGGGCCTGGCCATGACGGCGCGGTGCCGTCGGCGTCCAGCCTCGTCGACGGCGCATCAGGGGCGTCGGCGCGTCCTGCCGGTGAGGGTTGCCGCTGGTAGGGTGCCCAGCGATCCGAGGGGGCGATCATGAGCTGTGCCGCGGAGCGGCGAACCGGACCGAGCGGCAACCGGCCGGCGAAGGTGAGCCTGTTCTTCGCCGGCTTCGGCGTCGCGGCACTGGCGAGCTTCGCCACGGGCATCGCCTGGATCAACCCGGCGGTGTTCGTCGGTCTGGCGATGCTGTCCGCACTGGCGGCGGTCATCGCCGGGCATGTCGGCCGATTCCGGGGCCGCCGCCTCGACGGGGACGGGCGCGGAATGGCGCTGCTGGGGATCGTCCTGGGCTGGCTGCTGATCATCGTCTGCGTGCTGGCGGTCGTCGTGGTGCTGGGGCTCATCACCGGCCTGGCCGTGCTCTCCGATGCCGCCGGCAGTGGATGACGCCGGCTCGCCGACGCTCACGTCGCCGGTCGCCGGGCCTTGACGTCGTTCATCCGTCGTAGGGGCGTTCAAGGGTGTGGAGGGACGGGCCGTCGACGACGGTGTCGGCGTGGCCGCCGGCCTTGGAGCCGACCTTGAGTTCGATGAACTCGTGGCCGCCGCCAGAGTAAATGAGCGAAACCGGAAACGTGATGAAGGTGCCCTCGGTGTTCCAACTCGTCGACCGAGCGCTTCCGACGTCGAAGGCCACGAGACGCGGCCCGCTCGACAGAAACGCTTCGCAGTCGGAGTCCCGGGAGCTGTCGTCCTGCATGGCGCAGGCCTTCGTCCAGTTGCGACCCCGCACGAGAGCCAGGTAGCTCACCAGGGTCGCGCGAGCTCGTGCCTCGTCTCGTTCCTTCGCGGCGTGACCCTTGGAGACGAAGGACCACACTCCGATGGCGCAGCAGATCAGGAGGACAGCGAGCCAAGCTGACCGGCGCGGGCGTGCCATGGCGGTGAGGCTACGCGATGCGTCCCCGACGAGATACGACGATCACGGATCGCCGTTCGACGGCAGCGCCATGTCACGACAGCGTGCAATCGACTCCGCTTCAACGGCCCTTGCTCGCGAACGGCAATGAAAACGATTAGCGGCATGAAACGATCTTCCGTATCGCTTGGGTCACGCTCCTGTGAGCGACTGGAAGATCGGGTCAGAATCCGGACGTTTTCGGTTACGTTTACGGCCATATCGGGCCCCCTCGCAAGGAGTACCCCCATGCGCACGAAGACGCGCCGTCTGGCCACCACCGTGGCCGCCTCCGCCCTGCTCGCAGGCGGTCTCGGCTACCTGGCCACCCCGGCCATGGCCTACACCGAGAAGTGCACCAGCTCGCAGGACACCACGATCGGCACTCCCGGCACCAACGTCAGCGTCCACATCAAGCTGTGCATCGTCGACAGCGGCGGCTACCACCAGGCGGTCGCCAACGGGACCTTCAGCGGTGGAGGCGGCACGACCGACAAGTTCGACAACTTCGACCTCAAGGTCCGGGTGGAGCGGTACGACTCCGTCTACGACACCTACACCTGCGACTTCACCAACCTGATCAACAACAACAGCAGCAGCGCCTTCTCGTGCGGCTGGGCCGTCTCCGGATCCTCCCTGAACAACGGGTGGAGCGCCGACGGGGCGGTGAACTACGACATCAACCTCGACGGCCTGGGCGGCAAGACCTGGAACCTGACGGGCACCCCGACCATCTACTGAGCGGAGAACACGCGAGGCGTCCCTCCACCCGGATGGACGCCTCCCCGCACGCCGGGGGCCTGGAGCCGCCCCCCGAGCGACGGGCGCCGTCAGCCCGGCCCCTGACGGTACGGTCAGGCGATCAGTGGCCGTACCGGAGGGCATCATGGCGGGTCCTGCACCTGGGCAGATCGAGCACTATGTGCAGATGTTCAAGCGATTGAGCGACCTCTCGGAGTACTTCTCCATCGAGGAGAACCTGTCGTGGACGGTGGTGCGCCCTCACAAGGCGCAGCTGACCGTGGAAGAAGTAGTACGCCGATTGCACGGCGAACCGGACGCCATCACGACGGACCGGCCCGCCGATTGCGTCTCCAACCTCGAATACGACGACCTGGCTGACACGGTTTTCCTTGAGCAGCGCGGCGACGCGTTCATCATCGTGGGATTCGGCACCAACACCGCCGAGGAAGAGACGCTGCGGCGGCTCAGCCAGAACGCCACCGTTCACACGGTGTTCTGGGCTATCAACAACTTCAACAGGCTCTCCTACATCGTCGACGGCGCAGTGGTCACCGAACTGGACACCCTGTGCCCCCTGGACCGGTGGGGTACCGACCCGGAGGCACTGACCGACCACCTCGATGCGTTGCTCGACCTCCACGAGCATTCCGACCCGGGCCCGGACTGGGAGACCGCGATGGCCACCCTTGAGTCGTTGACCGGGCAGCGCCTCGACGCCGACTGGTTCACCCGTCCACAACTGCTCGCAAAGGTGAACCGCCGTTAGCCGCGCCCCCTGCTGTCATGACCGCATTCTTCAAGTGAGAGGTCTCCGGCGGCGTGTCGCCGCCAAGTTCGGAGTATCGGCAATGCTTTTCGACGTCGCCCGCAGCGAACACGTCACCTTCTTCGGCGAGGAACGGCTCGCGACCCTGCCCGCCACCGCCTTCCCGCCCTCCGCCGCGGGCACTGAGGGCGCCCGTCTCCTGCAGACCGTCGGCGTACCCACCGGGACGTTCTGGCTGCGTGAGCCCGACGAGGAATCCGGTCGGCTGGCCCTCGTCCATGAGGTCGTCAACACCGAGGACTTCGAGGACGCGGGCGAATGGCCCGTCATCGGCTGGCTCCTCAACGCCCACCTCGCCCTCGACCCCGGTTCCGGCAAGGTGCACGCCTTCGATCCCGACGAGGAGACCGCGCAAGAACTCCACACGGACGTCTCCTCCCTCGTCCAGGTCACCTTCCGTTTCCAACGCCTGCTCGACGAGTTCACCTTCAGCGGCGACGAGGAAGCCGAATTCGAACGCCTGGAACGCGAGGTCGCGCGTATCTGTCAGGAGACCAGCAGCATCGACCCGCTCCCCTTCCAGGACGACGAGACCGTCTGGTCGGTGGTGGGCGACGAGATCGCCGCGGGCCAGCGCTTCAAAGGCGACAGCCCGGGAGCCCGCTCACGTCGCTGATTGGGGCCGCCGAGTCGGTTTTCGGGGCCCTAAGGCCCTAGGGACCAGGCATCGCGCTCCGTAGCGTTCCTGCTGATCAGTCGGGGACCGACGAAGCGAGGAGCATCCATGCGCCAGACCGCAATCCTGATCGGCCTTTCCGCCGCCGTTGTGACGGCCGGAGGGCTGATCTCGGCGACGACGCTGGGCCCCACGCCTCTGAAGGCGACGTCGATAGGCGCCCAGGAGGCCGAGGAGCTCGTCGTCCACGTGACTCCGGGAGGGAAGGCGGGGACGTCCGCCAGGCGGGGAAACACCGCCTCGTCCATGGCCGAGGCGGAGAAGATCCTGGAGGACAAGGGGGCGTCCAAGGCCACGGTGCTCGTCAAGGGCGGCACCTACAAGGACGAGGAATTCGAGTGGGACTACGCCCCGGCGGGTGGGGAGTTCACCGTCCGGCCCGAGTCGGGGACGGGTCGCGTGGTCTTCGACGGCGGCGGCCGCGACGGATACTGGGCCACCGTGCGCCCCGGCGCCGCGAAGATCCACTTCAGCGGCATGACCATCCAGAACTACACCGCGGGCGGCATCCTGTTCAGGGGCGACAAGGCCACCCGCAAGAAGATCAGCGGCGGTTCCGTCCGGGACATGACCTTCCGCAGGATCGGGACCAAATACGGTTCCGGCACTGAGGGGTACGGCGCCGTCCACATGTACTACTCGTGGAACATGAAAATCGAGAGGAACAACTTCTGGAACCTGGAGAACGACACGGTTCTCAGCCGCATCCACGGCGTCTACTTCTCCAACGGCTCTGGAAAGAACTCCGTGTCGGGCAACGCCTTCTACAAGGTCAGCGGTGACCCGGTGCGGGCCAGCGACGGTGCGAGCGGAAACCGGGTGACCGGCAACAAGTTCCAGACGACCGGCTGGTACGGCCTCTTCTCCTACTTCAAGTTCGACCGCGACCCGGTGTGCGGGAAGAACAACTACTTCGCCGGCAACACCTACGGGAAGGTGTACCCCCGCCCCGGCCGCAAGAAGAGCTTCAAGAACCAGCCCGTCGATTGGGACAAGCGAGGAAAGCGCGGCGCCTGCAAGCCGGACCCGATCAAGGTCGGTCCGGGCAACCGGTACCGCCCCAACCTGCGCATCAGCATGGTGGGCACCGCCGGATGACCCTCACGGCCGACCACGTCTAGACGCACAATGCCCGTGTGACCCGTCCCAGAATCCGCGTGGCCGCCTACGTGATCAGACATCGCGACGCACCCGAACTCCTCGTCTTCGACCACGTGGGCATGCCCCAAGCCGGCACCCAGATCCCAGCCGGCGGCGTCCACCCCGGCGAGGATCTGGAACAAGCCGTCCTGCGCGAGGTCTTCGAAGAGACCGGCCTGCGCACCGTCACAGTCGTCAACCAAATCGCCGTTGAGAACAAACCCCACCCCAACACCAACCAGCCGCGCAGGACCACGTACTTTCACCTTCAAGCGCCAGCAACCACGGCAGACGCATGGAACCACAAGGTAAGCAGCGATGGAGATGACGCCGCCCTGACCTTCGCCTGCCGTTTCCACCCGCTACCGCTGCCCCAGCCCCTGGCAGATAACCAAGACACCTGGCTGAACAGCATCAACCCCCAATGGGCCACCACGACCAACAACCGAAACTAAACCGCCGTACCCCCTCCGGCCCGCCTGATTTCCCAGTGCCCTTGAGCCGAGGCACCTGATTACAGGCAAGATCAGGGATGTCCAGAACCATCTCCACAGGCCCCTCGAAATCGGAGACGGACCAGCGGCCGGCCCGGCCGCTGGTCACGCTCGTGTTCAGTGCAGGCGGGCCTTGCGCAGCAGGCCGACGAGGCCGTGCGTCTCGTCGTTCGGGCCGGCCGAGAACCAGACGGCGTCGGTGCCACCGGTCGTCGGCGTCCCGCGCAGGAGCGACCACAGACCGTCGATCTCGATCGGGCGGCCGTCTGGCCGGCGCAGCGCGCCCCGCCAACGGCCATGCCGGGTGAAGGCGTTGATCCGGCCGTCGCCGAAGTTGCCGACGAGGACGTCTCCGGCGAAGTCACCGAATGATCGGGGCGCGATCACCAGCCCCCACGGCGCGTTCAGCGGACCGCGGGAGGCGAAGCGGTGATGGAAGCGACCGAACCGCCGATACTCCACGACGAAGCCGAGCCCGGGGCCGGGGACGTCGTCCTCGGCGTCCGCATCCTGCTTGGCGTAGGTGACGAACACGGAGCGGCCGAGGACGGCGACGTTGAACGGCGCGAAGCCTCGTGGGATCGACGGGTCATTGAAGCGCTTGCCGGGCAGCCTGAGCCGCCGGAACCTACCGTCGAAGACGTCGATGCGCCCGTTGTGGAAGTCGGTCGCCAGCAGGAACGCTCCATGGCGGGTGTGCAGCAGCGCCAGTCCCTTGTAGATGGCGCCTCGCGCGCCCGCCACGCGGACTGCGGTGGTTCCCGTGTTGCGGTTCCATGCGGTGATCGCGCCGCTCTCGCTGCTGAAGATGAAGGTGGCCGGCGCGCCCTTCACCGCGAACTCGGCGGTGTTGTTGAACACCTCTCCGGTGGGCGCGCCGCCCTCGACGGTGACTTCCAGCGCCTGCTTCTTCACGCCTTTCGCGCCACCCGCGTACACGGTGGCGACGCCGGTGCCGTTGTTGGCGGCCCACAGCGGCCCGGTCGGGCTGAGCGCCAGCCCCCATGGGTTGACGAGCTTGGGGTCCTGAAGAGGCGCCCGGCCTGGGATGTCGGAGACCAGGTCGGTCTCGGTGAACCGGGTGTGCCGGCCCAATCCGTCGGCGCGGCCCGGGGATTCGGCGGACGCGGGACGGGTCGGGGCCATTCCTGCCAGCAGGGCCAGGGCGGCCATGAGCATACCTAGAGTTCTTCGCATTCAGATCTCCCTGAATCGATCAGCGGGCCCGGTCGGACCGCGGCGATAATTACCCTGGGCAGGTTCGGCGAATCCGGCCGCCGCACCATGCGACGGAATCCTGACCAACAACGATGGCCGCTTTACGTTTCGGGGCGATCAGTGCACCACCCCGTAAACCCGAGCCCGAGGAACCAACCTCATGAGCAACTCAGCCCGCCCGGACACCCAACTCGCGGGCTGACCTGCGGCGAGGGGCCGTCCACGGTCAGAGCACCAGAAGCCCCGCGGCAGCGACCGCCCCGCTTTCGCGCACCCAACCACGCACGGCGATCGTCCCGGACCTCAGCCATGGGATTGGCGCGCGAGTCAGGAGATTGACGCCCCCACACCAAGCCTCGGTGGCGGCGTCGGATGCCTACACCTTTGCAGTAATCACTCTTACCGGATTGGTCGGCCACGGGACCACCGCGATCTGCTCCGCCATAATTCCCGCGAGAGAAATTTCGCGAGCTAGATCAACATTCCGTATTCAAGGGGTCTGGCCTCGATCAGCTAAAGGTCGGCGTGGCGTCAGGTTGGCGGGGGACAGTCAGACTTCCTGCCTGCGCCGGTTGCTGTCAGAATGAGACGCCCCGGGCCGTATGGCTCCGGGGCGTTCTCGCTGGTCTTGGAGGTGGGCAGGGGCGGGGTCGAACCGCCGACCTTCCGCTTTTCAGAAGCAGCAACCCCTGCCGCCACCCCGTCGACCAAGGTCAGACGGTGCCCGACGTGCGCCCCTGGTGCCGCTTGGCGGCCGCCGTTGCCGTCAACGTTGCCGTCACTGTCCGGCCCTTCGACCTCGCGCCTTCAACCGTCGGACGTGCCGCTCGTGCTGCCCGACACGGCGCCGCTGGGCGCGGTCGATGAGCAGCGTCCGCGGGTCGGCCGCCAGCTCGTACAACTCGACCTCGAACGGGTCGGCGTCGTACTCGATGAGACGAGCCAAGGCGTCTCGATCCTGCTCGGCAGTGCCACGCCGGCGCACCTGTTCCCGCCAGACAAGCTCGCTCGCCTCGGCCTCGTCCATGCTCCGACGATAACTCCTCGCCCCGCCGTGACCACCTGGATGCGAACCACCGGCCTACCCCACGTGCCACCGCTTACCCCAGCTACACCGTGGGCCGACGACTTGCCCGCGTAAGCCCATGGGAGCCTCCGTTGCGGTACCCCACTGCTGTACAGCAGCACACCAAGAGCGTGTCCACGCTCTCAGCTTGGGAATCAAACCGATCCGGGCCGTCAGGGCGGCTGACCTGGCCTCTGCCCGTACCGCGAGTGACCGTGCCCCCCTGATCGCCCGGCTGGCCGAACTCCACGGCCAGCCCGACGCGCCTGCGTGGGAGGCGCCCGTGGCCCTCGGCGCCCGGCAACGCCTGCCCGCCTTCCCCGCCGACGCGCTTCCCGACTGGGTCTGTGCACAGGCGACCGCGGTCGCCGAGTTCACCCAAACCCCGATCGACCTCGCGGGCTGTCTCGCGCTGGCCGCGCTGTCGACCGTCGCCGGTGGCCGCGCCATCGCCCGCAACACCAAGCCCGTATCGGCGCTGTCCGACCCCAAGGTCATGCGGGCCGTTCTCGACAGCGCGGTGACGCTCCTTGACGGGTCACTCGCTGCGCCCTCGACCGTCCAACGCAACCGCGCGATTCTCCACAACGCGTGTGAATACGCGGTGGAGTTGAACCTGCTCGCGCGCAATCCTGTCAAGGTCATCAAGTGGAAGGCGCCAAAAGCCTCGTCCGAGATCGACCGTCGATCGGTCGTCAACCATGGCCAGGCTCGGCGCCTGCTGAAAGCCGTTTGGGATCAGCAGCCAAGCGGCCCGCGCCTCGCCGCATTTTTCGCCGTGCTCTACTACGCCGGTCTACGCCCGGAGGAGGCCGTCAACCTGCACCGCGAGAACGTCACTCTTCCCCAGTTGGTCTGGGACGAGCAAACCGAGAACTGGCACGAACCAGCGGACGACTGGGGAGAGTTGCGCTTCTGTACCGCCTCGCCTGAGGTCGGAGCAGAGTGGACCGACAATGGCGCCCGTCGTGAGCTGCGGCGCCTAAAGGGCCGCGGTGAAGGGGAATGGCGCCACGTCCCGGTGGCGCCGCCGCTCACCCGAATCTTGCGGCGGCACCTGGAAACCGTCGGCCCCGGCCCCGGTGTGCGTGCGTTCTGCGGTGTCCGCGGCGGCGAACTGGCCACCATTACCTACCGCCGCGTGTGAGACCGTGCGCGCCTTGCCGCGCTTTCTGACGCCGAGTACGCCTCGCCGCTCGCTAAGCGTCCGTACGACCTGCGCCACGCGTGCGTGTCCACCTGGCTCAACGGGGGCGTTACGGCTACGCAGGTCGCTGAATGGGCCGGCCATAGTGTGGAGGTCCTGCTACGCGTCTATGCGAAATGTTTCGAAGGGTAGGACGAAGCGGCTAAGCGACGTATCGAGCAAGCCCTACGAGACTGAAAACGGGACGAGTGCAGTGCTCCCCTGTCCTGCCTCTGGGCAGGACAGGGGAGCGCTATCTCTAATAGCGTTTCGGCTGATAGTTGGGGGGCAGCCCAAGATCGCGCGCGGCTGTGTCGAGAACCTTGCGGAGTGGATCACCAGCGATCATGGGACTGATGACTTTACCCGTTTGGATCAGGCAGATTGGTGTCTGAATAATGTCTGGCCTGCTTGCGCTGTCGGCAGGGACGTCTAGGAGGGAGAGGTTGCCGTCATCGCCCTGATGTAGGTAGCTCGTGGCTGTGGTAAGGGTCGTGTGGCAGTATCTAGACAGATGGCGGTAGACGGGATACATCTCCGGGGTGCCATAAGCCTTGACTAGATTCGGGAAGGTTTCAATCTCCCCCCGTAGGCTGTTATGAGTCTTCTCCTCCGCTGAGTCCTTGAAGTCGAAGACCGGCGTGGGCTCGTCAGGAATCTCCTCTGCTGCTGGCCAGTTCTTCTCCCGCATGTCCTTAAGCAGGGTGTTGGTTTGCCTGACGGTGTAGTCCTGAAGCGCTCGCAGGGCCGCGACTCCGTTGTCAGCAAGCCAAATCGAGGCGTACGTGTGACCGATCAGGTTTCGGACCAAAGGAGCGGCTTCCACACGGAAGCCAGCTTGATCTAGGTGCCAGATCGCCTCGGCGGTGCGGGTGACGAACCTCCACCAGCCGAACAGGATCGGGAACACCTGCTGATGTTCGGCATGGATGTCCACCCCCGTCTCGTCCCCTGCAATCTTGTTTGCCTCCGCGATCAATTGGGGGGTGATGGCGCGGGCTCGTCTGATGGTTTCTTGGTTATCGCCGAACTGGTACATGGCCAGCACGCTAGAGCGCCGAGGACGTAGCTGGCATCTAGTTTGCCTAGGGGCTACGGTCCGTGCGGAACTAGGGCACGTATTCGGCACGATCAACCGCTGCGAGCCGGTGACGGTCGGACATGGCCGGACAGACGAGAGAAGCGCCCGGGCCTGTTCTTGCAGGTCGGGCGCTTCTTGTTGCTGCTTGGTGAGGTGGGCAGGGGCGGGGTCGAACCGCCGACCTTCCGCTTTTCAGGCGGACGCTCGTACCGACTGAGCTACCTGCCCAGGACGCGTGTTGCGTGCGTCTGGCGGTCCTGACGGGATTTGAACCCGCGGCCTCCACCTTGACAGGGTGGCGAGCACTCCTAACTGCTCCACAGGACCTTGCGTCTCCCGAGCCTATCGGCTCTGGAGGGGTGTCTTGGCCGGTGTTCCCGGCGCTTGGCGACGTCCGAGAGCATACGCGATGGCCGAGGGGGTCGCCAACTCGGTTACGCCGGGCGGGTGGGGGGACGATCCGGGCGGGGAGAAACCGGGCGGACAAGAGTGTTTCGTGTTTGTGCTTGGGGCTCCTACTCTGTCCGAGTTGCGCAACGGTGCGTGATCGGAGGGTGGCGCTGTTCCCCCCTTGCGGGGGCGGCTGTAGAGAGGAGGCCGCGTGGTCGCGAAGCTCCCAGACCAGAGCGCGGAGGACTACCAACGCGGGCTTGGGACCCGCCAGATCCAGATGTTGGCCATCGGCGGGACGATCGGCACCGGGCTGTTCCTGGGCGCCGGGGAGAACATCGCCAAGGCCGGGCCCAGCCTGATCCTGACGTACGCGGTGGCGGGGCTGGCGCTGTTCTTCGTCATGCGGGCGCTCGGCGAGCTGCTGACGTACCGGCGGGCGGAGGGCGGGTTCGCCGGGTATGCCCGGGAGTTCCTCGGGCCGTTCTGGGGTTACGCCACGACCTGGACGTACTGGATCATCTGGGTGACGACCGGGATGGCGGAGCTGACCGCGGCCGGCAAGTACATCCAGAAGTGGTGGCCGGGCGTCGAGCAGTGGCAGACGGCGCTGGTGGCGCTGGTGGTGCTGTTCACGGTGAACCTGATCTCGGTGAAGCTCTTCGGCGAGCTGGAGTTCTGGTTCGCGATGATCAAGGTCGCGGCGATCGTGATGATGATCCTGGTCGGGCTCGGGGTGCTGGTGTTCGGGTTCAGCGACGCCGGGGACACCGCGCGGGTCGGGAACCTGTGGGACCACGGGGGCGTGTTCCCCGAGGGGGCCGGGGCCACGATCATGACGCTGCAGATGGTGATGTTCGCCTACCTGGGCGTCGAGCTGGTGGGCGTGACGGCGAGCGAGGCCAAGGACCCGGAGAAGAACATCCCGCGAGCGATCAACGCGCTGCCGGTGCGGTTCGCGCTGTTCTACCTGGGGTCGCTGCTGGTGATCCTCGCGGTGGTGCCGTGGACGGCGTTCAAGGGCGGGGCGAGCCCGTTCGTGCTGGCGTTCGACCGGATCGGCATTCCGGGCGGGGCGGACATCGTCAACTTCGTGGTGCTGACGGCGGCGCTGTCGTCGTGCAACGCGGGCGGGCTCTACTCGACGTCCCGGATGCTGCGGACGGCCGGTGTGAACGGGGACGGGCCGAAGGTGCTCGGACGGCTCAACGGGCGCGGTGTGCCCGTGCTGACCGTCGTCATCTCCGCGCTGGTCATGGGGATCGGCGTGGTCGTCAACGCGGTCGTGCCGGAGAAGGCGTTCGAGTACATCACGTCCGTCTCCACCGGTGGGGCCCTGCTGGTGTGGACGGTCATCCTGCTCGCGCACATGGCCTACCGGCGGCGGTCGGCGGCCGGGGAGCTGCCCAAGGCGCCGTACCGGATGCCGTGGGCGCCGTACACGAACTGGGCCGTGCTGGCGTTCTTCGCCTTCGTCACCGTGACGATCGCGTGGGAGGCCGACACGCGGATCGCGCTGTACGTGATGGCCGCCTGGGCGGCGCTGGTCGTGATCGGCTGGCCGTTCGTCCGGCGCGGCTCGCAGGAGGCGCGGGTCCCCGTCCCGCTCGCGGAGGAGAGCACGAGCGCCTGAAAAGGGCATCCCACGGCGGGGAGGCGCCCGCCGTGGGATGATCCCTTATGGCGGTTCCTTCCTCCGGAGGCGCGCGTGACCAGCATGCTTGAGATCCGGGTGCGGTGGGTCCTGCTGGTCGTGGTGGGCGTGGCGAACGTCATCGGTTCGCTGGTGGTGCTGCTGTTCGCGACGTTCGTGGTGCCCGATCCTCCGTTGGACGACCGCGACTACGTGCATCTGGTCAACGCGGTGGCGTTCTTCAGCTATCCGGTGGTCGCGGCGCCGGCGGCGCTCCTGTGCGGTCTGTGGCTGTGGCGGCCCGTGGTCACGTTCGTCCGGGACGGGGGAGAGCCCGACCGGCGGCAGCGCCGGGCCGTGCTGCTCGGGCCGCTGCGGCTGACGCTGCTCGTCGGGGCGCTGTGGGCGGTCGGCGCGCTCGGCTGGGCGGCGCTCGACCTGATGCTGTTCACCGGACGGCTGGCGGTGAAGACGGGGCTGACGTGCCTGCTCGGCGCGGGCACGACCTGCACGATCGTCTACCTGCTGTCGGAGCGGCTGCTGCGGCCGGCGGCGGCGCTGGTGCTGGGCGCGGAGCGTCCGAAGAGGCTCCGGCTGCCCGGGGTGACGACGCGGGTGATGCTCGCGTGGGCGCTCGGGACGGCGATCCCGGTGTTCGGGCTGATCTGCGTCGCGATCGCCGCGCTGGCCTCGCCGGACATCAACGTCACCCAGCTCGCGATCACGATCCTCGGCCTCGGCGGCGCCGCGCTGCTCGCGGGGGTCTGCGTGATCTACATGGCGACGCGGGCGATCGCCGACCCGATCAAGGCGGTGCGCAGCGGGATGGCGCAGGTCGAGCGGGGGGACCTCGGCGCCGAGGTGGACGTGTACGACGCGAGCGAGGTCGGGCAGCTGCAGGCCGGTTTCAACCACATGGTCGCGGGGCTGCGCGAGATCGAGTGGCTGCGCGACCTGTTCGGGCGGCATGTCGGCGAGGAGGTCGCCGACCTGGCGCTGGAGCGCGGCGTCGTCACGCTCGGCGGCGAGACGCGCGAGGTGGCCGTGCTGTTCGTGGACCTGACCGGGTCGACCCGGCTGGCCGACACTCGCAGCCCGGACGAGGTGGTGGGGCTGCTCAACCGGTTCTTCGGCGTGGTGGTGTCGGCGGTGGCGAAGCACGGCGGCTGGATCAACAAGTTCGAGGGGGACGCGGCGCTGGCGATCTTCGGGGCGCCGACGCAGGTGGAGGACTCGGCCGGCGGGGCGCTCGGCGCGGCCCGGGAGCTGGCGGTGCGGCTGCGCGCCGAGGTGCCGATGCTGGACGCGGGGATCGGCGTGTCCGCGGGCCCGGTCGTCGCGGGGTACATCGGCGCGGAGGAGCGGTTCGAGTACACGGTGATCGGCGATCCGGTGAACGAGGCGGCCCGGCTCAGTGACCTCGCGAAGGACGAGGAGGGGCGGGTGCTCGCCTCGGCGACCGTGCTGGAACTCGCGCACCTCGCCGAGTCCGACGAGTGGGACCTCGGGCGGTCGGTGACGCTGCGGGGGCGGAGCCGTCCGACGCGGCTGGGCACGCCCCGGCACCCCGCGCGTCCCCTGGTCCCCGCGCCGCGGCGGCCCGGGCCGGAGACGGGACGGGCGAGGTTCCCGCGCCCGCTCAGGCGCAGCAGGAGGCTGCTGTTCGGGGCGCTGGTGCTGGCGAAGGCGGCCAAGAGCGCGCGGGCCGCGGGGCCGGGCGGCGCGGAGGAGCCCGGAGGGGATTCCGGCGGTCCGGCCGTGTCTGACTCGTCCTGACGGGACCCGCTGCGTATCGTCACCTTCGGTACACAGTCTGCTACCGATCCGTAACTC
This sequence comes from Actinomadura sp. NPDC048032, assembly GCF_040653175.1. Taxonomy (NCBI): domain Bacteria; kingdom Bacillati; phylum Actinomycetota; class Actinomycetes; order Streptosporangiales; family Thermomonosporaceae; genus Actinomadura; species Actinomadura sp. NPDC048032. The sequence continues at coordinate 1,041 of NZ_JBEZJP010000003.1, read as the reverse complement.
CGGCGTCACCGGACGGTCCGAGGGTTGGGGCGGACAGCCCCGGCTCCCGAGAGGTGACTGATGCACCGGCGGAATCGTCTCGCGCTCATCGCCGTCCTGGCCACCGCGGCCGTCGCCGTCCCGGCGGCGCCCGCCGGCGCCCGGCCAGGCCCCGACCCGCTCCTGTCCGTGCTGCCGGGCGCCCCGGAACCGCGGCCGCGCACCGCCCCGGTCCGGGCTCCGGATCCGGACTCCGGCGTCCTGGACGTCGCGCACCGCGGCGCGTCCGCTTACGCGCCGGAGAACACGCTGGCGGCGTTCCGGCTCGCCCGGGCCAGGAAGGCGGACATGTTCGAGCTGGACGTCCAGGAGACGAAGGACCATCAGCTGGTGATCATGCACGACACCACCCTCGCCCGGACGACGAACGCCGAGGAGGTCTACCCGGGCCGCGGGCCGTGGAAGGTCGCCGACTTCACTCTCGCCGAGATCGGGAGGCTGGACGCCGGCGGCTGGTTCGCGAGGAGGTACGCGGGCGAGCGCGTCCCGACGCTCGGCCAGGTGCTGGCCGCGATGCGCGGGCAGGGCCTCGGCCTGCTGCTGGAGATCAAGAGCCCGGAGCTCTACCCGGGCGTCGAACGGCGCATCGCGGCGGAGCTGAAGCGGTCCCCGTCCTGGCTGCGGTACGACCCGCGGGGGCGGCGCCTCGTCGTCCAGTCGTTCGACTGGGCTTCGGTGCGCCGGTTCCACGCCGTCCTGCCGAAGGTGCCGACCGGCCTGCTGGGCACTCCGAAGGCCGCGGACCTGCCGAAGCTCGCGAAGTACGCGGACCAGGTCAATCCGCCCTTCGGCGGCCTGACCGGGTCCTACGTCGACGCGGTGCACGACGCCGGGATGGACGTGCTCACCTGGACGGTCGACGACCCCGGCGCCATGGAGCGGGCGATCGACCTCGACGTGGACGGGATCATCACCAACCGGCCGGACGTCCTGCGCGGCGTCGTGGACGGGATCCGACCCAACGGGAGCGTTCGGCGGCGTAGTACGCGGCGCCGTCGGGCC